>NZ_JAQVNX010000063.1 GCF_028702905.1 Methanofollis sp. | reverse complement strand
GTCCCCCGCCACCTGTTTGTCCCGCCCGGCCTGGGGGGCGCGGCCTATGGCGACCACCCCCTCCCCATCGGGAGCGGGCAGACGATCTCCCAGCCCTATATCGTCGCGGTGATGACAGAACTTCTCGCTGTGGAGGCCGGCGACCGCGTCCTTGAGATCGGGGCGGGGAGCGGTTACCAGGCTGCGGTCCTGGGCCGTCTTGCCGCGGAGGTCTGGACAATCGAGCGCCTGCCCGAACTCGCCGACCTCGCGGAGCGGAACCTTGCCGGCGTCGGGGCGGGAAACGTCCATGTCGTCGCCGGGGACGGCACCCTGGGTCTGCCCGAGCACGCCCCGTACGACGGGATCATCGTGACCGCGGCGACCCCCTCGGTCCCGCAGCCCCTCTTCGACCAGCTCGCCGACGGCGGGAGGCTTGTGGCACCGGTCGGCAGCCGGGGACTCCAGTACCTGATGTGCTACACCCGCCGCGGCGACGATATCGTCCCGGCCTCGTGGGGGGCGGTCTGCTTCGTCCCCCTGATAGGGGAGCATGGCTGGGAGGAGTGAGTATGTTCTACGACATCACGCGTGAGCTCTCCGAAGAGATCCTCGTCTTTCCCGGCGGCGACCCGAAGCCGTCGTTCACGAGAGAGGAGCATGAGGACTATGTCATCACCCTTCTCTCCCTCTGCACCCACACCGGCACCCATATCGACGCCCCTTCCCACTACCTGAAGGATGAGGGAGGGACAGTCGACGCCATCCCCCTCGAAAGGCTCGTCGGGAGGTGCCGGGTCGTCGACCTCGGGACCCGAACCGCGATCACGCGGGAGGATCTCGAAGAGCGGATCGGCGATGCAAAAAAAGTTCTCCTGAAGACATGGTCCTCAGAAGAGACTGCGTTCGATCCGGGTTACCCGCACCTGACCGCGGACGCCGCGGCTTTCCTCGCGGACGCCGGGGTCGCCTGCATCGGGATCGACTCCCCCTCCATCGAGGCTTTCGACGGCGACGGCACCGTCCACCGCACCCTCCTCGGGGAGGGCGTCGCGGTCATCGAACTCCTCGACCTCTCCGGCATCGTCGAAGGGGACTATTATATGATCGCCCTCCCTCTCCGTCTCAAAGGGCTCGACGGGGCACCGGCGAGGGTGATCCTCTCGGACAGGCCCATATCCTGAGGTGACCATGAACCTGATTGCAACTGCCGTACAGCGGCTCGAAGAGATTATGAAAGACGGGGGCTGCGAGGAGGGGACCGTCTCGCTCGCGCAGAACCCGAAACTCCCCCTCTGCCCGTACCCACGGGGGGTCTGCACCGGGGCGTGCTTCGGCGATCGACGCGGCCATGTGGTGACGGCCGACCCGATCCAGGCCTGCACGAAGGTCTCGTTCATGTTCGGCGCTCCACTCAAAAGCCCGGTGGAAAGGACGGCGGCCTGCGCGATCATCAATGCTGTCACCGGATTTTTCTGCATCAACAGGAAGATGAACGCCTGCGGCGAGGCGCATCATGCCCCCTGCCTCAGGGATCTCATGGCAGAGGTCTCGGGGAAGAGGGTCGCCGTCGTCGGCGAGGCAAAGGGCCTCCCTGACGCCCTTGGCACGGCCCTCGTGCCAGACCCGGCCGACGCCGACGTCCTCCTCGTCACTGCCCCCGGCCTCGTCTCCGACGACGGACTTGCCGCGATCGAGGCCGCCCTCGGCACAAAGAGAGTGATCTTCCTCGGACCTTCCACCGCGGGCGTCGCCCTCCTCCAGAAGGTCGAGCACTGGTGCCCGTACGGGCATTGATGAGAGGGGAGGGGCGTCCCTTTTTTTTACCGCCCGGAAGCGGTTCTGTTTATAGTCTGGCTCTATTGAAATCCTCATACCGAGGTTGATATCTCCCCATGATCACAGAGAGGGAGGCGCGGATCAACTGCCTTCCCCATATATCTCTCCGGGGGCTACACCCTCGGACAGCGAAATCCGGTCCGTGGCACATCACAGATGTGCCCGAACAGGAAAATGCTCCGCATTTTCTGTGCACGGAAAATCATAGATTTTCCTTCACCAGAGATCTTCGATTCCCTGTGTTCTCGAACTCGTTCACGCTCGTCCCCCCAATTAGGATAAGAATTCAAGTAAGAGAGAATAGGAAATCCCGGGGAGGGAGATTGCCGTATCCCTGCCTATCTTAACGCGGGGGGACCGGGGGGCAACAGCACCCCGGAGAAGTGACTGATCAACTGCCTTCCCCATACTGCTCACCGGGGGTTTCACCCCCGGACCCCAAAAATTAGGATAGAACCCGGGAAGAGCGAACAGGATATCCGAGGATGGATATTCCACCTCACCCCAATCCAGAGTGAGGGTTCGGGGGCAACGAGCGATAGCGAGTTCGAAAAAATCTTTGATTTTCGGTGTTAATCCTCGGAGAACTCTGTGGCGAAGGTAGAGGATCCGCGTTCACGTCATGGGATCAAAGGAGCACACGCGCACCATATCGCCCGACCAGAGACCTCTGACCCCCGACCGACATCTCCGGGGCGGCTGCACAAATCGCGATTATAATAATCCTGATACCTTGAAAAGATCCCCGCGGCCCAATCCCCAAACCTCATATCCTGTGAGGGTGCAGACGTACTCATGCTTTTCGGCTCTTCAGGGATCAGAAGAGAATATTCCGGAGGATTCGCCGACCTGGCCATCCGTGTCGGGGCTGCGGCCGCATCCCGCGGCGGGAACGCGGTCGTCGGCAGGGACGCACGGACGACCGGGCAGGTCCTCGCGGACAGTGTCAGTGCCGGCCTCCTCTCGGCAGGATGCGACGTCTATAGTTGCGGCATCGCCCCCACCCCGACGGTCGCCTGTGCCGCACGTGCCCACGACCTCGGCGTGATGATCACCGCATCGCACAACCCGGAGGAGTACAACGGGATCAAACTCCTCAACCCGGACGGTTCCTCGTTCACCGCGGCCCAGCAGGCCGCCATGGAAGAGGCGCTCACACAGGACCACTGGACCGGGTGGGAATCGCAAGGGCATGTCCACGCCCTCGACGCCGTTTCAATCCACAAAGACGTCATCCTCAGCACCCTCACCCTCCCCGAAGGACTCGATGTCGTCGTGGACTGCGGGAACGGTGCCGGGAGCATGATCACCCCATCCCTCCTTGCCGACGGGGGCATGCGTCCCCTCGCCCTCAATGCCAACCCGAGCGGCCGGTTCGTCCGCCCTTCCGAGCCCCTGGAAGCGAACCTGCCGTACATGCCTGCCATGGTGCGGAAGGCGGGCGCCGCCTGCGGAATCGTCCATGACGGCGACGCCGACAGGATGATGGCCTTCGACGGAAAGGGCCGGTACATCGGCGGCGACCACATGCTCATGCTCTTTGCCGACTATCTTGGCGCACGCCACGTCGTCACCACCGCAGACGCCTCCATGGCGATCGAGGAGGTCGCGGAGGTGAGACGGACCCCGGTCGGCGACACCTACGTCTCCGAAGAACTCCTCCGCTGGGGAGACTTCGGAGGGGAACCGTCAGGGGCATGGATCTTCCCGAAAAATTCTCTCTGTCCGGACGGCATCTATGCCGCCGCCCTCCTCTGCGAGATCGCCGGGGAATGGGACATCGCCGAAAAGGTGGCTGCCATGCCGACATACCCGATCCTCAGGGACTCCATACGCCTTGAGAATGCCCGCGACCTGATGGGCGCACTCGGCGCCGCCGTCCCGACAGACGGCATCCGCCTCCAGGAGGAGGAGGGCTGGTGCCTCATCAGGGCAAGCGGGACAGAGCCGAAGATCCGTTTCACGGCCGAGGGGAGAGATCCCGCCGCCGCGAAGAGGATGATGGAGACGGGGAAGGCGCTCGTCTCCGGCGCCCGCCACGGGAGTGATGTTGCATGAAGTGCGTCATCCTTGCCGCGGGCGAGGGAAAGAGGATGCGCCCGCTCACCGCGGAGAGGCCGAAGGTGATGCTTCCTGTCGCCAACAGGCCGATGCTCGAACACCTGATCGTCGCCGTGCGGGACGCCGGGATCACCGACATCCTCCTTGTGGTCGGCTACGGCGAGAGGGAGGTGCGGGAGTGTTTCGGCGACGGCGAGCGCCTCGGCGTCTCCATCCGCTACGTCCCCCAGCGCCACCAGCTCGGCACGGCCGACGCCCTCCGGTCCACAAAAGGGCTCGTGACCGGGAGGTTCCTGATGCTCAACGGCGACATGATCGCGGAGACCCGCGACCTTGCCGCCCTCTGCCGGATGGACGCCCCCGCCATGGGGGTCTACGAGTCAGACCACCCCCAGGACTACGGCGTCGTCACCACGGCCGGCGACCGCATCACAGGCCTCGAAGAGAAATCGCCGAACCCGAAGAGCAGAACCATCAACGCGGGAGTTTACCTCTTCGACGCCGGGATCTACGACCTCCTCGAAGAGGTCTCCCTCTCGGGCCGCGGCGAGTACGAACTGACCGACGCCCTCGCCGAGTACATCGGAGAGGGACGACTGCAGGCATACCGCCTGGCGACCTGGATGGACGTCGGGTCACCCTGGGACCTCCTCGACGCCAACGCCACCCTCCTTGCCGGAATGAAGCCGACCTCGGAAGGCGAGATCGAAGACGGCGTCGTCATCCACGGGAAACTCGTCCTCGGGAAGGGGTCAGTCGTCAAGGCCGGCACCTATATCGAAGGGGACTGCATCATCGGGGAGGGGTGCACCATCGGCCCCCATGCCTATCTCCGGGGCTCGACCGCGATCGGCGACCGCTGCCACATCGGCCACGCCGTCGAGATCAAAAACTCGATCATCTTCCCGGAGACAAAAGTCCCGCACTTCAACTATATCGGCGACTCGGTCATCGGGAGCGGCTGCAACTTCGGCGCCGGGACCAAGATCGCAAACCTCCGGCACGACCACGGCATCGTCACGGCCAGCGGCAGGTCGACGGGCAGAAAGAAGTTCGGGGCGATCGTCGGCGACCATGTCCTCTTCGGGATCAACTGCTCCGTGAACGTGGGGAGCGTCATCGGGAGTTACTCCCTCATCGGCCCCCACTGTCTCGTCGAAGGGACCGTTGCCGAGAGGACCATCATCAGGTAGGTGAAGAGAGATGCAGGCAGTCATTCTCGCAGCAGGCGAAGGAAAAAGGCTCAGGCCCCTCACCCACGCAATGCCCAAGGCGATGGTGCCGGTGGCGAACAGGCCGATCCTGGAGCACATCATCAGGGCCCTGGAAAAGAACGGGATCAGGGAGATCATCGTCGTCGTCGGGTACAAAAAGGAGCACGTCATCCGCCATCTCAACGCCCTCGACATCCCTGTCAGGGTCGTCGTGCAGGAGAAGCAACTCGGCACCGCCCATGCCCTGGCGTGCGCCGCACCCCTGATCACCGGAGACTTCCTCCTCCTCCCGGGCGACAACTATGTCGACACCGCCTCCATTGCCAGGATCATGCGGGAGAAGAACGCGGTGCTCACCTGGGAGCACCCCCACCCGTCGAACTTCGGCGTCCTCGTCATCAGGGACGGGACGGTGAGAGAGGTGATCGAAAAACCCCAGGAAGCCCCGGGATTCACTGTCTCGACCGGCATCTTCTCCCTCGACCCGTCCTTCCTCCAGTACCTCGATGAGACGGAGATCCCCGACGCCGTCAACAGGATGATCCGGGCGGGCACGCCCCTGACGGCCGTCGCCGCCGCCGACTGGCAGGACGCGGTCTATCCCTGGGACCTCCTCAAACTGAACGCCGCCCTGCTCCGGGACGTCAGGCAGGAGCGGGCAGGCAGGAGCGGACCCGGCGTCGTGATCAGGGGCCGGGTCTCGATCGGGAAGGGAACGACCATCGGCCCGAACACCACCATCATAGGGCCGGTGGTCATCGGGGACGACTGCGATATCGGTGCAAACTGTGTCATCACGTCCGAGACGAGCATCGGCGCCAGAGCGCGGGTCGAACCCTTCACCATGATCGGTCAGTCCGTCATCCTCGACGATGTGAGCATCGGGTCCCATTCCCGGATCGTCGAGGCGGTCGTCGGGACCGGGTCGCACCTCGGCGACCACGCCACCACCTTCCCCACAAAGACGATCTTCTCGATAGAAAGGGAGATGATCGGGGCGAAATTCGGGGCGATCATCGGGGACCACACGCGTTCAGCCCCGTTCTGTATCTTCAGGAACTGTATCGTGGGGAACGAAGTAGTCATTGATGACGGTAAAACCATTTACGGGGAGGTCCCCGATGGTGCAAAACTTTTATAGGATCACAGGAGATTAGCAAAGTTAGCCAGATGCGTGAAGACCATGTGCGGGATAGTAGGATATATCGGCTGGAGGGACGCGGCGCCCCTGATCATCGAGGGCCTCAAGCGCCTGGAGTACCGGGGGTATGACTCCTTCGGTGTCGCAACGGAAAACGGGGACATCAGGGTCGTCAAAAGGAACGGGAGGATCTCGGACAACCACCTCGATCTCTCGGCGCTCAGCGGGACCATCGGCATCGGCCACACCCGTTGGGCGACGCACGGCGCCCCCAACGAGCAAAACGCCCACCCCCACACCGACTGCAGCGGGTCGATCGCCGTCGTCCACAACGGCATCATCGAGAACTATGCGGTGCTCAGGAGAAAACTCACCGAGAAAGGCCACCTCTTCAGGAGCGAGACCGACACCGAGGTGATCGCACACCTCATCGAGGAGTACTACACAGGCGACCTCCTCGCCGCGGTCACCGAGACCGTCCGCCACCTCGAAGGGTCCTATGCGATCCTCGCCCTCGCGAGAGACGACCCCAGGATCATCGCCGCCCGTAAAAGCAGCCCCCTCGTCCTCGGCATCGGCGACGGCGAGATGCTCTGCGCCTCAGACATCACCCCCCTCCTCGACCACACAGAGAGGGCGGTCTACCTGGAGGACGGGGACATCGCCGCCCTCACGCCCGCACGGATCGACGTCTACCATGACGGGATGCCTGTCGAGAGGCAGGTCGACCACATCACCTGGAGCGTGGACGATGCGAAGAAAGGAGGATTCCCCCATTACATGCTCAAGGAGATCTACGAGCAGCCCCAGGCCTTCTACAACACCATCAAGGGCCTCGAAGGGGATAGCCACCTTGCCATGGTCAGGGTCGCACCCGAACTGACGGTGGCGGCCTGCGGGACGTCGTACCACGCCGCCCTCATCTTCCGCTACCTCGCCGAGGACTACGGGAAGAAGAGGGTCAACGTCGAACTCGCCTCCGAGTTCAAGTATTATGCCCCGCCCATCCGTGAACTCGTCATCGCCGTCTCCCAGTCGGGAGAGACCGCGGACACCCTTGCGGCGATCGACCAGGCAAAGGCCCACAACTGCCCGGCCCTCGCCATCACGAACATTCTCGGGAGTTCGATCACCAGGAAGGCGGACTGGACCCTCTTCATGTGCGCCGGCCCCGAGATCAGCGTCGCCGCCACCAAGTCGTTCACCGCGCAGCTTGCGGTCTTCATGGTGATGGTGAACACAATGTGCGACAGGGAGTTCGACGATGTCCTTGCCCATGCCCACTGCTCCATCGAGCGTGTGCTCTCCTGCACCCTCGGAAAAGCCGTTGCATTAATATCTGAGGCGCAGGAGATGTTCTATGTCGGGCGGGGCGTCTTCTACCCGGTCGCTCTCGAGGGCGCGCTGAAGATGAAGGAGATCTCGTACATCCATGCAGAGGGCTATGCCGCAGGCGAACTCAAGCACGGGCCTTTCGCGCTGCTATCGCCGGAAACGCCGGTCGTCGCTATCTGCATGCCGGGCAGGACCTATGGCGTGATGCTCTCCAACGTCAAGGAGATGAAGGCGAGGGGGGCGCCGATCATCGGCATCGGCGTCGAGGGGGACACCGAGGTGGAACAGGTCGTCGACGTCTTCATCCCGGTGCCCGCCGACCACCAGATGGTCCAGGCGCTCACCGTCTCGGTCGTCCTCCAGCTCCTCGCCTACCACACCGCATGTGCTTTAAACAGGGACATCGACAAACCAAGAAATCTGGCAAAGAGTGTGACCGTCGAATGATAGAATATGGCATAAACAGACTGGGAGAGGGCGCACGCGTCTTCGAGCCGGTGACTCTCGGTTTTCCGTCACGGGACAGGCTTGACCAGAAGGAGTATCCCGGCACCGTCATCGGCAAGAACGCCGTCCTCAGGTCGGGGACGATCATCTACTGCGACGTCGAGATCGGGGACGAGTTCTCGAGCGGGCATAACGTGCTGATCAGGGAGAGGACAAAGATCGGGGATCATGTCGCCGTCGGCACATCGGTAGTGATCGAGGGGGACTGTGTCCTCGGGAGCCATGTATCCCTCCAGAGCATGGTCTATATCCCGACAAACACGATGATCGGGAACAATGTCTTCATCGGCCCGAACGCGGTTCTGACCAACGACCGTTACCCGCCGCGGGGCAGGCCGCCCCTCCAGGGGCCGATGGTCAGGGACGGCGTCTCGATCGGGGCCGGCGCGGTGATCCTCCCGGGCATCACGATCGGCGAGGGGGCGCTCGTCGCCGCGGGTGCGGTCGTCACCCATGACGTCCCGGCCAGGATGATGGCGATCGGGGCACCTGCACGCTTTGTCGACCTTCCTGCGGGGATGCGCGACTGATATGACGATCCCGATCGCACGCCCCCTTCTCGGGGCAGAGGAAGCGGACGCCGTGACGGCGGTCCTTGCATCAGGCATGATCGCACAGGGCGGCCGCACGGCTATGTTCGAAGAACAGTTCGCCGCATATTGCGGGTCCAGACATGCCGTCGCCGTCAACTCGGGCACGGCCGCCCTCCATGCCGCCCTGCTCGCGGCAGGCGTCGGCCCGGGTGACGAGGTGATCGTCCCGGCCTTCACCTTCTTTGCGACCGCGTCCTCGGTCGCTATGTGCGGCGCGACGCCGGTCTTCGCCGACGTCGACCCCGCACTCTTCACCATCGACCCGGCCTCCGTTGAGAATTTCGTCACCCCGCGGACAAAGGCTGTCATCGGCGTCCACCTGTACGGCCAGCCCTGCGACGCCGGGGCTATCCGGGAGATCTGCGACGACCACCACCTCGTCTTCATCGAGGACGCCGCCCAGGCCCATGGCGCCGAATATCGCGGACAGAGGACCGGGTCTCTCGGCGACCTCGCCTGCTTCTCCTTCTATGCGACGAAGAACATGGCGACAGGGGAGGGCGGCATGGTCACGACGTCCTCGGACGACTACGACGCACGCCTCCGCCGGGTCATCAACCACGGCCAGTCAGACAAGTACCTCCACACCGAACTCGGCTACAACTACCGTCTCACCGATATCGCCGCCGCGATCGGCCTCGTGCAACTCTCGAAACTCGACGGCTTCAACAGGCGCCGGCAGGAGACCGCCGCATACTATGACAGCCACATCCGCGCATCCGGCATCCTCACACCGCCGGTGGCGGCGGGCATGACCCATGTCTACCACCAGTACGTGCTCCGGGTGACCGAAGAGGCGGCCCTCTCACGGGACGCGTTCATGGCCCGTCTCCGGGAGAAGGGGATCGGGACGGCAGTCCACTACCCTGTCCCGCTCAACCGCCAGCCCGTCTTTGCAGGCCTGAATGCCTCCTGCCCGGTCGCCGAATCGCTTGCAGCATCCGTCTTCTCCATCCCTGTCCACCCGGCCGTGACCGACGAGGAAAGGGCGTACATCTGCGATGCGATCAACGAGGTGATCTAGATGGACGCAGGCGTCATCGGCACCGGCACGATGGGCAGGAACCATGTGCGGGTCTACACCGAGTTGAAAGAGGTCGGCACGACCTATGTCTACGACCTTGATGCGGCGGCCGCAGAGAGAGTCGCAGCCGCGAACGACGCCGAGGTCTGCCACTCGATGGACGAACTCCTGCGGAAGGCCGAGTGCATCTCGGTCTGCGTCCCGACGCCGTACCACTGTTCGACGGCAGGACAGGTCATCGGGGCCGGGGTGCACACCCTCATCGAGAAGCCGATCTGCCTCACCGCCGAGGAGGGGAAGCAGCTCCTCGGCCTGATCCCGGACGACATCACCGTCGGCGTCGGCCACATCGAGCGCTTCAACCCGGTCGTCGACGAGGTGAAAAGGCTCGTCAAAGATCCCCTCTATGTCCAGATCGCACGGCACAACCCGGCATCGGCACGGGTGACCGGGTCCTCTGTCGTCGAGGACCTGATGATCCACGACATCGACATCGTCTTCCACGCCCTCTTCAACGGCCCGTACACCCTCAGAAGCAGCGGCACCGTCGATATCGCGGGGGCGCTCCTCACCTTCGGGACGACCCCGGTCTATCTCTCCGCAAGCAGGAAGTCCTCCAAGAAGGTCAGGACGATCTATGTCGAGGAAGAAGACCTGACGATCGAGGGCGACTTCATGACCCAGGAGGTCTATGTCTACCGGAAACCCGGCGCATACGGCCAGGAAAACGGGCTTTACCGCCAGGAAAACATCATCGAGAAGGTGCTCGTGAACAAGGTCGAGCCCCTGAAGATCGAACTCCAGACTTTTGTCAGGGCAGCACGCGACGGCACGCCCTTCCCGGTATCGCCGGCAGAGGGGCTTGAGAACCTCAGGATCTGCGAGGAGATCAGGGGCAGCCTCTCCATCTGATCCCCTTTTCCTCGACCGCTGGCTACTTTATCCCTGCACGCCCATATTCATTCAGGTTCCGGGATCACCATGAAAGACAGACTCTCATCGATCATAGCACGGAAAGGCCCGATCCGGCGGATCGGCGTCATCGGCATGGGCTATGTGGGCATCCCCGCGGCAGTGCTCTTCGCCGATGCCCCTGCATTCGAGCATGTCTACGGTTTCCAGAGAGACTCCCCCTCGTCTGGCTACAAAATAGAGATGCTGAACCGGGGCGAGTCGCCCCTGAAGGGTGAGGAGCCCGGCCTCGAAGACCTCCTCCAGAAGGTCGTCTCGGCCGGAAAATTTGAGTGCACCCCCGACTTCTCGAAGATCGCGGAGTGCGATGCCGTCACCCTCGCGATCCAGACGCCCTTCAAGGACAAGAAAGACCTCCTCCCGGACTTCACACCCCTCATCGCCGGGATCAGGAATGTCGGGAAATACCTCACCCCCGGCACCCTCGTCGTGCTCGAATCGACGATCACGCCCGGCACCACCGCCGGCATGGCCCGCAAGATCCTGGAAGAGGAGTCGGGCCTCGTCGCAGGGGAGGACTTCGCCCTCGCCCACGCACCCGAGAGGGTGATGGTCGGAAGATTGCTCAAGAATATCCGCGAGCACGACAGGATCGTCGGCGGCATCGACGACGTGAGCACGAAACGGGCCGTCGAACTCTACTCCCCCGTCCTCACCCTCGGCCATATCATCCCGATGACCGCCACCGCGGCCGAGGTGACAAAGACCGCGGAGAACACCTTCCGCGACCTCCAGATCGCCGCCGTCAACCAGCTCGCCCTGTACTGCGAGGCTATGGGCATCAATGTCTACGACGTCCGTGCCGGCGTCGCCTCCCTCAAGGGCGAGGGGATCACCCGCGCCGTCCTCTGGCCGGGCGCAGGCGTCGGCGGCCACTGCCTCACGAAGGACACCTACCACCTGGAGCGCGGCGTGCAGATGCTCGGGCCGGACGCCCTCGACTTCCCCGACGGCAGGGAGTCGCTGTACACCCTCGCCCGCGGCATCAACGACTTCATGCCGGCGCATATGCTCCACCTGACGGAGTCCGCCCTGGCACAGGCGGGCAAGACAGTGAAGGGCGCGAAGATCGCCCTTCTCGGCTGGGCCTTCATCAACGACTCGGACGACGCACGGAACACCCCTGCGGAGCCCTACTACGAGGCGGCGAAGGCTGCGGGCGCCGAGGTCCGCGTCCACGACCCCTGGGTCGACCCCGAGACCGCTCCCGACGTGCCGCCGGGATTGTCGAAGGATCTTGAAGCGGTACTCACCGGCGCGGATGCCGTCGTCGTCTTTGCCGGACACAAGGAGTACAGGAGGCTTGTCCCGGCAGAAGTGAAGGCGCTCTGCGGGTGTGCTCTCCCGGCGGTCGTCGACGGCAGGAATGTCGTCGAGCCGGATGCCTGGATCGATGCCGGTTTCGCCTACCGCGGCATCGGCAGAGGCGACAAGAACGGCCACACATTCACGGAGTGAGGTGAGGTCATGAAGATCCTCCTCGTCTCGACGCAGGACTACATCCACCACCCTGTCCCCTCCCGCCACCACTACATCTTCGAGGAACTGGCAAAAAGGCACGAGGTGCATGTCCCCCACTTCCACGTGAGCGACGG
>NZ_JAQVNX010000062.1 GCF_028702905.1 Methanofollis sp. | reverse complement strand
CGCGATCAGGCTCGCCCGCGCCGCCACAGGTAAGCCCGACATCGTGAAGATCGAGGGCGGATTCCACGGCGCCCACGACGCCGTGCTCGTGCAGGCCGGGTCGGGGGCGACGACCATGGGCGTCCCTGACTCGGCAGGCGTCGTCGCCGACCTGGTGCGCCACACGAGACAGGTGGCGTACAACAATCCCGCGGCCCTCGACACCGTCCTCTCCTCGTCCGAGGAGATCGCCGCCCTCATCATCGAACCGGTGATGGGCAATGTCGGCCCCGTCCTCCCCGGGGAGAACTACCTGCAGGAGGTGCGGCGGATCACAGAGGACCACGACGTCCTCCTCATCTTCGATGAGGTGATCACCGGCTACCGCCTCGGCATCGGCGGGGCGCAGAAACGCTTCGGCGTCACCCCCGATCTCACCACACTCGGCAAGATCATCGGCGGCGGCCTGCCTATCGGGGCCTTCGGCGGCAGGCGCGACCTCATGGAGATGGTCGCCCCGCAGGGCCCTGTGTACCAGGCCGGCACCTTCAGCGGGAACCCCCTGACCATGGCCGCCGGGGCCGCCGCGCTCGGCTGGCTCCACGGCCACCCCGAAGTCTACAGCCACCTCGACGAGGGGACGCGGGCCATCGGCGACGCCTGCGAGGACGCACATGCCGGCGGATCCTTTGTCAGGCTCGGCTCCATGTTCAAGTACTTCTTCAGGGCCGAGCCCCCGACAAACTACGCCGAAGCGAAGGAGAGCGACACCACGGCTTTCAGAACATTCTGGGAGAAGATGCTGGCGAAGGGCATCTTTATCCCGCCGTCGCAGTTTGAGACGAATTTCCTCTCGGCAGCGCACACAGAAGAGATCATCGAACGCATCGCGGACGCATACAGGACATGTCTCTGAGAATAGGAACACGAGGAAGCCAGCTCGCCCTTGCGCAGACAGAACGGGTCTGCAAGGCGCTGGCGCAGATGGGCATCGAAGTTGAAACGGCAGTCATCAGGACGAAGGGAGACACCAACACCGGCGTCCCCCTCCACGAGATCGGCGGGCAGGGCGTCTTTGTCCGGGCCCTCGACGAGGCGATCATCGACGGCACCATCGATGCCGCCGTCCACTCCATGAAGGACATCCCGGCAAAACGGCCGCGGGGCGTCGTCACCGGCGCCGTCCTCACCCGCGACTCACCTGCCGACTATCTTGCCTATGAAGGGAACATCGACGACGTCAGAGTCGTCGGCACCTCCTCGACGCGGCGGCGGGCGCAGTTGCTGCGGCACGACCCCGAGATCGATGTCAGGCAGCTGCGCGGCAACGTGGACACGCGCCTCCACAAGATGCGGGAGAAGGAGTACGACGCCATCGTCCTCGCCGAGGCCGGCCTTGAACGTCTGGGCTACACGGTGAAGGGGCAGAGGCTGCCGACCTCCCTGTTCGTCCCGTCCCCGAACCAGGGTACGATCGCCGTTGTCTGCAGGAACAGCCCGGAGATCATCGAAATGGTCCAGCCGCTCGACGACCCACAGACGCGGATGGACGTCGGGATCGAGCGGATCATCATGGAAGAGGTCGGCGGCGGTTGCTTCACGCCGCAGGGCATCTACTGCCGGGACGGCCACCTCATCGCCGAGGTGCTCGCCCTCGACGGGAGCCGGAATGTCAGGGTCGAGGACGAGATCGCGACCGCGGACGAGGCCCGGGAATGCGGCAGGAAACTCCGCACCGACGCCGGCGACCTCATCAGGGAGGCCTACAAACAGCTGGGGATCATGCCATGACAGGAAAGGTAACCCTGGTGGGCTCGGGGCCGGGAGGGATAGGCCTCATGGCGTCGCGGGCACAGGAGGCAATCGCGGAGGCCGAGGTCATCCTCTATGACCAGCTCCCCGGCAACGAGATCCTGGCCACACTGCCCGAGAGTGCGGAAAAGATCGACTGCGGCAAACACGGTGGCGACCACACCCTCGAACAGGACGATATCGAGGCCCTGATGGTCGAGAAGGCCCTCGAAGGGAAGAACGTCGTCAGGCTGAAGGGCGGCGACTCCTTCCTCTTTGGGCGGGGTGGGGAGGAGATGGAGACCCTCCGCGCCCACGGCATCACGGTCGAGGTGGTGCCTGGCATCACTTCGGCCATCGCCGTCCCCGAGTCCGTCGGCATACCGGTGACGCACCGGAAGTTCGCCTCCCAGGTGACGATCATCACCGGCCACGAGGACCCGACCAAGGGCGAGTCCGCCCTGGACTGGCAGTTCCTGGGCAGGACGCGGGGGACGATCGTCGTGCTCATGGGCGTCAAGAACCTGGGGAAGATCGCCGAGGCCCTGGTCGGGAACGGCCGCGACCCGGCGACGCCTGTCGCGGTCATCGAGCGCGGCATGCGCCCCGACCAGAGGGTGACGGTCGGGCCCCTCGCGGAGATCGCGGCGATCGCCCGGACCCGCGGCGTCAGGCCGCCCGCGGTCATTGTGATCGGCGAGGTCGTCGGCCTGTACGACGGCACGCCTGTCTACCGGCCCTGAACCCTCTCGATAGTGCGAGTGGGAAGGCGTCTTCCCTCTTTTTTCAGCCATCATGACGATGGCCGTGCCTCTCACGGCGTGACCCTGCTCCCTCCGGGCAGAGGGTTGATATACTCTCAGACTGTCTCTTTGTGAGAACCATGAGGAGCGATCTCGTCAAGAAAGGGTACCCGAGGGCACCGAACCGCGCCCTCCTGCGGGCGCTCGGGATCACCGACAGGGAGATGGGCCTCCCCTTCATCGGCATCGCCAATGCCTGGAACACGATCATCCCGGGACACACCCACCTCAGGTCAGTCACCGAGAAGGTGCGGGAGGGGATCGCCGCCGCGGGCGGTGTCCCCTTTGAGTTCGGGGTCATCGGGGTCTGCGACGGGATCGCGATGGGCCACGAGGGGATGCGTTACTCCCTGCCGTCGCGGGAGAACATCGCCGACTCCATCGAGCTGATGGTCCAGGCCCACCGCTTCGACGGCCTGGTCTGCGTCGGCACCTGCGACAAGATCGTGCCCGGCATGCTGATGGCCGCGGCACGCCTGGACATCCCGGCCATCATGGTCACCGGCGGGCCGATGCTGCCGGGCAACCTGGGCGGGCGCGACCTCACTCTCACCGACGTCTTCGAGGCCGTCGGGAAGGTCGCCGCGGGCGCGATGGGCGAGGACGAGCTCCACAGCCTGGAGTGCGCCGCCATGCCCGGTTGCGGGAGTTGCCAGGGGCTGTACACGGCGAACACCATGGCATGCATGACCGAGGCGATGGGCATGTCCCTGCCTGGCTGCGCCGCCATACCGGCCGTGGACGCCGCAAAACTGAGGGTCGCACGGGAGAGCGGCGAGGCGGCCGTCCGCCTGGTGCACGAGGGGGTCACGGCACGGAGGATCATCACCCTCGAAAGCCTGCGGAACGCCGTCAGGGTGGACATGGCCCTCGGCGGGTCGACGAACACCGTCCTCCACCTGATGGCGATCGCCGCCGAGGCCGGGGTGCCCCTCACCCTCGCCGACTTCAACGCGATCTCCGACACCGTGCCGCACATCAGCCACATGCAGCCCGGCGGGCCCCACTCCATGGTCGCCCTTCACCGCGCAGGAGGGATACCGGCCGTCCTCCACGCGGTCATGGAGCACCTCGAAGACGCACCGACAGTCTCCGGCAGATCGATAAGGTCGATCGCGGCCTCGGCCTCGGTCCTCGACACCGCCGTGATCAGGCCGGCCGAGCACCCGATCCACGCGGCGGGCGGCCTGAAAGTCCTGCACGGCAGCCTCGCCCCGGCCGGCGCCGTCGTCAAGGCGGCCGCAGTGGACGACGCGATGTGGCGGCACACCGGCCCGGCACGCGTCTTCGACGGCGAGGACGCCGCCATGAAGGCGATCCTCGGCCAGGAGATCAGGGAGGGCGACGTCGTCGTCATCAGGTACGAGGGGCCCCGCGGCGGCCCGGGCATGCCGGAGATGCTCTCGCCGACCGCCGCCCTGATCGGCTTCGGGTACAGGCAGGTCGCCCTCGTCACCGACGGCCGGTTTTCCGGCGGGACGCGGGGGCCGTGTATCGGGCATGTCGCCCCGGAGGCCGCCGCGGGCGGGCCGATCGCCCTTGTCAGGGAAGGGGACCGGATCGCGATCGACCTCCACAACCGCCGCCTCGACCTCCTCGTTGACGAAGAGGCCCTGAAGTCCCGCCGCCACGAGTGGCAGCCCGTGAAAAAAATCCTGTCAGGCATCCTCTCCCGGTACGCCGCAACCGTTGGAGGTGCGGAGATAGGGGCAGTGCAGAGGTGAGGACGGAGATCTGAAAACTTCCCCACAATCTATGCTGGGGAACTCCTCGCTATCGCTCGTCCAGCGAAGACCTGTTGGTCCGTGGCACATCGAAGATGTGCACGCACAGGAAAATCTTCGATTTTTCATCTCTGTTGAAATCCTTTTCTGGTGTGCCTACGCCGGGGGACTACGCCCCCGGACCCCCGCTCAGGATTGGTCGGGATACGGCAATCTCCCCCCTCTGAATATCCTATTCGCTCTTCCCGGGGCCAATCCTAATTTCGGGGGTCCGGGGGCAACGAGAAGACCGAAGGTCTTCGAGGAGTCCCCCGGCGATCAGTATAGGGAAGGCGGTGGACCCACATCTACTCTCAGGGGATAGAGGGATACATCAATCTGAACACGAGGTTTTCAACAGAGCCCGATTTTCCGTCTTCTCGACTCCCTCCGGTCGTCCCCGCTCAGTATTGGGTCAGGGAAGAGAGAGCAGAGATCCTGAGGCAGGGGATTGCCATATACCCGCCTATCCTGATGGCCACCTTTCCCATGCACCGTCCCCCTCCCAAACAGATCGTCTCCAGAATCGATTTCGGAGGGTTCAATACCTCTCACAGACATTTTTTAGCATCGGCAGCATGCCTGCCGGGAGTTAGGTATGATTGACAGGTTTCTTGAAGGCAATAAGACATTCATCGAGGGCGAGTTCACCGAACACCGCGACTACTATCGCGACCTCGCCACAGGACAGAGCCCCACTGTCCTCTGGATAGGCTGTTCGGATTCGAGAGTCGCCCCGGAGAGGATCACCAGCGCAAAGGCCGGTGAGATCTTCGTCCACCGCAATATCGGCAACATCGTCAGGATCGGCGACTGGAACTTCGCCACAATCCTGGAGTACGCCGTCAAACACCTGAAGGTCTCCGACATCGTCGTCTGCGGTCACTCCGACTGCGGTGCTATCAAAGCGCTCGCCTCTGACAAAGAATCGAACGAGGCCTACATCCCCCTCTGGCTCTCGAACGCCGCCGTGGCACGAGCCACAGTCGAGACGAAGATGCCAAAGCCGACCAAAGCCGAGGACCTCAGGGCATGGCATAGGATGATCGAGGAAGAGAACGTGAAACTCCAGCTTGAAAACCTCCGGACCTACCCGATCGTGAGGGAGGCGGAGAAAGAAGGAAAGGTTACGGTCCACGGTCTGTACTTCGACCTTGAGACCGGAAAGCTGGATCAGATCGCCTGACCAAGGGCGGAATCAATCTCTTTTTTTATCTGCGACAGAGAGACGCGGCCGACAGGGGTGAGTTTCCCGTTCACCAGGACGATCGGGATAGGGGGCTGGTGCTCTTCGACGATCTGCTGCACGTAGTCGGGGACGCCCTTGTCGAGGAGAGTGAGCGTCACGTCCACAGTCCCGCCATACTCCTCTGAAAGAGCCTCTTTCAGGGCCTCGGTCGCGTCCACGAGTTTCCCCGAGAGGTAACATTTTTTGAGGCCGCAAGAGCGCTCCTCATTGCAGGGGAAGGGGCTGCACTCCCCGTACGAAAATCCGATGATCTCGATGTGGGCATGGTCTGCCATGCCATCAGTGTTTGGCCCGGGCCAATATGAGCATTTGTTCCGTGCCATGGACTGGAGACCGGGATCAGTCCGCCGCCCGGTCTATCAGGGCCCGCAACTCCGCGCGCACGTCCGCCTCTCTCCCGGCCGTCGCCCTGATATCGCTCACCGCGTCGGCCCCGTCGACACACACCTCCCCGAGCATCTCAGCACCGATGAACCGGAAAAAAGATCCTGCCACCCGGCTGACGCAGACGAAGTTCTCCGCGCCCTTCCGGCCGGCGACGGCACACAGAATGCCAGACTGCCGGCCGGCCTCCCCGCCGGCCAGCACGCGCCCGGCGCGGTACGCCTGACACCGGTCGATCACCGCCTTCAGCGCGGCCGGCACCGTCTCGGTGTACACCGGCGTGCAGACGATGACCAGTCCCGCCTCTGCGAGGGCGCGGTCTATCGCGGGCATATCGTCCTGGATTACGCACCTGCCGGCATTATAACACCGAAAACAGCCCGTGCACGGTTCGATGCGCATCTCCGCGGGATAGAGAGTTTCACACCGCAGCCCCGCGTCCCGGCAGGCGTCGGCCGCCCACCCGGCGAGGATGGCCGAGTTCCCGTACAGCCGCGGGCTTCCCTGGATGATCACCGCCGCGCGCGTACGGGGCGGGAGAGGCCTGACCGCGGGTTCGGGCGGGTGGAGGACGAAGGTATCCGGGCGCTCGGGCAGTTCCCGCCGCAGGCGGTAGAAGGCCGTGAGCGCCACACTCTCCGCTGTCTGTGGGTTGGCCGGCGGGTACTCGTAGGTATTGGTGCGGTAGGTATAGAGGACGGTGTCCTCCTTCCTGAACTCAAGGGTGTACCTGACCATACCGGGGTATGCCGCCGAGAGGTCCTCTCCTTTCAGGACAAGCGTACCCGGCATCTCATCCACGACGATCTCGGCCGAACGGAGGATCCATGCGCCGTGCATCTGCTACTCCCGGTGGAGGAAGGGACATGACCATATATATGCCTTCCCGGAAAGGAGGTGCCGTCACGGTCACTAGCGTTAATAAGGTACGCGGCGCATTGAATATGGTAATTCATGAAGGCGGTTCTGGGTCTAGAAGACGGCGAATATGTTGTAGGAGAGGGATTTGGTGTAGAGGGGTCCTGTTCCGGGGAATTGGTCTTTACCACCCAGATGACCGGGTATATGGAGGCAATGACCGACCCGAGTTATCAGGGACAGATCCTCATGTTCACCTTCCCGCTCATCGGGAATTATGGTGTAGACCACCAAAATTTCCAGAGTCCGACCGTGCATTCTCTCGGGTGCGTCACCCGGGAAGTCTGCACGCATCCAACGGTAAAAACATCAATCATCGACTTTTTTGAAGAAAACGGCTTGTATGGGATCACCGGCGTCGACACCCGGCGGCTCACCATCAAGACACGGCAGCACGGCACCATGCGCGCGGCCGTCATCGTCGGGAACGACGACGGGGAAAAAGCGGTGAAGATGGCCCGTTCGGCCCCGGACATCGCGGAGCAGGACCTCTTCCCCCAGGTATCCTGCAAGGAACCCTTCCACATCCCGGGTCCCGGGAAGAGGATCGCGGTCATCGACCTCGGGATCAAGAAGAACATCGCGGTCAGCCTGCAGAAACGCGGCGCCGACCTCTATGTCTACCCGTACAATGCCACACCGGCCGAGATCGACAGGTGCGACCCCGAGGCAATCTTCATCACCAACGGCCCCGGCGACCCGAAGCAGGCGAAAGACGCCATCGCCGCAGTGAAACACTACCTCGGCGAACTTCCGGTCTTCGGGATCTGCATGGGCAACCAGGTCACGGCCCTTGCCCTCGGCGCGGAGACCTACAAGATGAAGTTCGGCCACCGCGGCTCCAACCAGCCGGTCAGGCACATCGGCGGTTCCATCTACATCACCACACAAAACCACGGCTTTGCCGTGGACGGCGACACCCTCCCTGAAGGCTGCAGGGTCGCCTACGAGAACGTGAACGACGGCACCCTCGAGGGCTTCTGCAACGACGACCTCGACGTGCTCTGTGTCCAGTTCCACCCCGAGGCCCATGGCGGCCCACACGATACCGAACGTCCCATCTTTGACCTGATGTACAGGAGGATTGCCTGATGCCGAAGAATCCGAAGATTAAAAAGGCCCTGATCATCGGGTCGGGGCCCATCCAGATCGGACAGGCCGCCGAGTTCGACTTCTCGGGCTCGCAGGCCTGCCGCGCCCTGCGCGAAGAGGGCGTCGAGGTGGTCCTTGTCAACTCCAACCCCGCGACGATCCAGACAGACCCCGAAATGGCGGAGCGGGTCTACATCGAACCCCTCAAGGCCGAGATCATTGCAAAGATCATCAAGAAGGAGAAGCCCGACGGGATCCTCTCGGGCATGGGCGGCCAGACAGGCCTCAACCTCACCGCCGAACTCGCCGAGATCGGCGCACTCGACGGCGTCGAGATCCTGGGCACCCCCCTCGAGGCGATCTACCACGGTGAGGACAGGGAGAAGTTCAAGGAACTGATGAACGAGATCGGGGAACCCGTCCCGAAGAGCATGATCCTCGAACACATCGAGGACCTGGACGCGGCCCTGGCCGAGGTCGGCCTCCCCGCGATCATCAGGCCGGCCTACACCCTCGGCGGCGCAGGCGGCGGCATCGCCCACACCCCCGAAGAACTCCGGCGGATCGTGGAAGTCGGCCTCACCCGCTCCCGCATCCACCAGGTTCTCATCGAAGAGTCGGTGATGGGCTGGAAGGAGATCGAGTTCGAGGTGATGCGCGACGCCACCGACACCTGCATCATCATCTGCGGAATGGAGAACGTCGACCCCATGGGCGTCCACACCGGCGAGTCCGTCGTCGTGGCCCCGATCCTCACCCTGCGCGACGACGAGTTCCAGATGATGCGCTCCGCGGCGATCAAGATCATCAGGGCCCTCGACGTGCAGGGCGGCTGCAACATCCAGTTCGCGTTCAAGGACGGTGACTACCGTGTCATCGAGGTCAACCCGCGTGTCTCCCGCTCCTCGGCCCTCGCCTCCAAGGCGACAGGCTATCCGATCGCGCGGGTCGCGGCGAAGATCGCCATCGGCCTGCACCTCGACGAGATCCTGAACTCGGTCACCGGCATGACCCCGGCCTCCTTCGAGCCCGCGATCGACTATGTCGTCGTGAAAGTGCCGCGCTGGCCCTTCGACAAGTTCAAGACCGCCGACCGGACGCTCACCACGGCAATGAAGAGCACCGGCGAGGTCATGGCCATCGGCAGGACCGTGGAAGAGGCCTTCAAGAAGGGCCTGCGTTCTCTTGATACCGACGTGCGGGAGCACACCAACCAGAACGAGATCAGGATGATCCTGACAAGCCCGACCGACGAGCGCTTTGCCTGCCTCTTCGACGCCTTCAAGCAGGGCATGACCGTCGACGAGATCGCGGCGATGACGAAGATCACTCCCTTCTTCCTGGAAAAGATTGAGCACCTCGTCAGGACCGAGAAGAAACTGAAGGAGAACTTCGAGGAAGGGGACATCAGGACGGCAAAGAGGCTCGGCTTCTCGAACACAGAGATCGCCGAACTCACCGGCCTCCCCGTGGACGAGGTCGAGAAGAAGGCCGGCAGGCCCACCTACAAGATGGTCGACACCTGCGCCGCCGAGTTCCCGGCAAAGACGCCGTACCTCTACTCCACCTGGGAGGACGAGAACGAAAATCTCCACGACACACGCAGGAAGGTGCTCATCCTCGGTTCGGGCCCGATCAGGATCGGACAGGGGATCGAGTTCGACTACTGCACCGTTCACGCGGTCCAGGCAGTCAGGGACGAGGGCATCGCCGTCCATATCGTCAACAATAACCCGGAGACCGTCTCCACCGACTTCGACACCTCGGACAGGCTCTTCTTCGAGCCGATGCAGCTCGAAGACGTCGTCAATGTCCTGGTCAACGACGACTACGACGGCGTGATGGTCCAGTTCGGCGGCCAGAACTCGGTGAACCTGGCCATCCCCCTTGAACAGGAGATCAAAAAGCGCGGCCTCAAGACGAAGATCTTTGGCACTTCTCCTGATGCAATGGACATGGCCGAGGACCGCGACCGGTTCAGCGTCCTCCTCGACCGTCTCGGCATCCCCTCGGCGCCGAACGCCTCCGCACATTCGGAGACCGAAGCACGGAAAATTGCACGGGATATCGGATACCCGGTCCTCGTCCGCCCGAGTTACGTCCTCGGCGGCAGGGCGATGGAGATCGTCCACGACGAAGTCGAACTCGACGGGTACATGAAGGAGGCTGTCAGGGTCTCCAGGCAGCACCCGGTGCTCATCGACCGCTTCCTCCAGGACGCCTATGAACTCGACGTGGACGCGGTCTGTGACGGCGATGAGGTGCTCATCGGCGGCGTGATGGAGCATATCGAGGAGGCTGGCGTCCACTCGGGCGACTCGGCCTGCGTCATCCCGACGCAGTCCCTCTCGCAGTCGGTGATCGACCGCGTGAAAGACTACACCCGACGGATCGCCCTGGAAATGGGAGTCGTCGGCTTGATCAACATCCAGCTTGCGGTGAAGGACGACACCGTCTATGTGCTGGAGGCGAACCCGCGGGCAAGCAGGACCGTGCCCTTCGTCTCGAAAGCGACAGGCCTGCCACTTGCCAGGATAGCCGCGAAGGTGATGATGGGCAGGAAGCTCTGCGACCTCGGCTACCAGGAGAGGACGATCTCCCACGTTGCCGTCAAGGAGGTGCTCCTCCCCTTCAACAAACTTCCGGGCGTCGACACCGTCCTCGGCCCTGAGATGAAGAGCACCGGCGAGGTCATGGGCATCGACTACGACTTCGGCCGGGCCTACTACAAGGCCTGCCTGGCCGCGGACAACGACCTGCCCCTCAGGGGCAATGTCTTCATCTCGGTGCCCGACGACCAGAAAGAGGCGATCGTCCCGATCGCGAAGAAGCTCTCCGACCTCGGGCTCGTCCTCTACGGCACCGGCGGCACGGCCGAGTACCTCATCCAGTCGGGCGTCGACGTGAAGATGGTCAGGAAGGTCCAGGAAGGGTCGCCCAATGTCATCGACATGATGCGAAAAGGGGAGATCAGCCTGATCATCAACACCCCGGCAGACAAGCAGTCTCGCCAGGACCACTACGCGATCATGCGGGTGGCGGTGGACTACTCTGTGCCCTATATCACCACCCTCTCCGCGGCCGAGGCGGCGGCACGGGCGATCGAGGTGATGAAGCACGAGGAGATCACCATCGAGCCCCTGAACCACTACCTGGGGAAGGTATAAGCTCCCCTCTCTTTTTACCCGACGCACTCCCGGGCATGAACTGCGGCCCCCGGCGCAGGAATGTGCAAAAATATTCTGATTTGCAATAGTCTTGACGGTGCGCCACCAATATCTTTTGGTGGCACACACATCCTGATTCTTCTTCTCGAAACAGCGCAAGATTTATCATTTTTCATCCCCTATGCCCGGCTGTAGGGGCGGCATATTTCACGCTCCATTCGCCATAACCCCCCGGATATGAAGGAGGGACAGAATGAAAGATGAATCTAAAGATAAAGGGGCACATCGCTCTCTGGCGATCTGTATCGTCATCCCGCTGCTGCTCATGCTGGTCGGGACGGCCGCGGCAACAGGCATGCCCGACGTCCTCTGGGAGAGGACATTCGACTCGGGACTGAACGACTTCGGCAACGGCCTCCAGGAGACCGCCGACGGAGGATTTGTCCTTGCCGGGAAGGAGCAGAACTGCACGACGAGCGACATGCTCCTGCTGCGGACCGACAGAAACGGCACCGTCCTCTGGAACAGGACCTATGACTACGGCATCTATGACACGGCGAACGCCGTGAGAGTCACACCTGACGCCGGGTACATCCTGGCAGGCTACGGGCAGACAGAGATCGCGGGCGCAAAGACCGATGGCATGATGATGGTCAGGACCAACAGTGCGGGGACGCCCCTCTGGACCGGACCGACAGGAAACATCAGCCCGACCTGGGAGGAGGCAAAGGACATCCGGGTCTGCGATGACGGCGGTTTCATCCTGACCGGGCGGGACAACCCGGAGAGCGGGCCGGGCGCGGCGTACCTTGTCAGGACCAACGAGACCGGGGAGGTGGAGTGGTCGGCACGGTTCCTGAGGATGTATGACGACGCCGGGTACTCGGTCCTCCAGACCGACGACGGAGGTTATCTGGTCGCGGGCACGTCTGCCGACCCGGTCAACGGGACCGTGGACGCATTCCTGAGAAAGACGAACGAGACCGGCGCTCTCCTCTGGGAGCAGTACTATGCGGCGCGCGATCTGCAATGGCCCGCACAGGGTGCAAAGGGAGACTTCCAGGCAGTAAAGGTGCTCCAGACCGCCGACGGCGGGTACGCCCTCACGGGCAAGACCG
>NZ_JAQVNX010000061.1 GCF_028702905.1 Methanofollis sp. | reverse complement strand
GGGGGGCGGCAATTGAACAGTATCCTTCAGGTGCCCTGTTGCAAGGAGAGGAATCAAGTATCCCTCCGCACTCAGGAGAACTGCAACGAGAAATTTTCATCACGTATGCTTGAGCCAGGGGTTCATGTCCGATTCTACAGAGCCGATTTTCGAGGTCCGGGGGCTGCGACCGAAGGGCGCATGAGAAGACCATCAGGTCTTCGATTTAGTCCCCCAGCGAACAGTAGGGGGAAGGCAGTGGGCCCGCGCCTCCCTTATGGGATCAGGGAGATGCATCGAACCGGGCATGAGGATTTTTACACTGCCGTTTTTCCCCTGAAAACCCGAATCCCTGCCATTTTAGAGGAGAAACTCCTCCCGGCCAGTATTTTTATAATGCCGAATGCACCTCTCCCTCCGGGGTCATGCAGATGACACAACAGATCATTACCGTCAAAAGGCTCGGCGTGGTCTCTGTCGGGATGTTTTTCGCCGTGCTGGGAACGATCTACGGGCTTCTGTCCGGTCTTGTCACCGGACTCGGTATCATTCCGGGGATGAGTATGGGGACGATCGCCTCGATCGGGGCGGTGGCGCTGAGCGCCGTGGCCGGTGCGTTTGTCTTTGCGATCGTCTGGTTCATCGGCGGGTGCATCGCCGCCGTCATCTATAACCTTGTCTTTGCGGCGTCAGGAGGGATCGAGGTCGAGATCGATGTGCACGGCTAACCCTGCCCCGCGATCTCCCTGATACGGCGGAGGCAGAGTACAGCGTCTTCCCTCTTCCTATCGACGCCGCCGGTGCGTGCGAAGGCGAGAAATTGCCCGGCCTTTTCCTCGCCGATCGCCGCTGTCGCCCCGTCGCAGACGGCCTCGTATGTCCGCTCGGGGAAATAGAGGGCCTGCGCTGCCTCCAGGAGGGCCGTGCCTTCTGCTGCGTCGATCACGCCCTCCTCTTCGGCCTTTCTGATCGTCCACCTGATATTGACCTGGGGTTCGGAGAGGGGCGTCCCGCTCTCAGGGTCGAAGACGAGGGCGACCTCGTCGTCCGAGACAAGGGTCCCGTCCCTGTATGCCTGGTAGATCTCGCCCACCCCCTCCATGCCGAGGCTGTCGAGTTCCGCGGCCCTGAGGGCCCCCATGCTCGATGCGCCGAGAACCCTCACACCCTTGCGGAGGGCATAGAGCACCTCCCTGTGGGCGACAGAGCACGCCTGGAAGAAGACCCCGTCGATGAGACCGATGATACGCGCCCCCTCGTCGGCTGCCTTCCTGATGTCGCCGCGTGCGGCCGGGGGACGAAAGTCCGCGTCAAGGATGGCGCGGCCCTCCTCCCGGTCAAGACTCGGACCGAGAAAGACGATGATTTCCGGCATGCCGGCACCGCGCTCCTGCCCTCTCCCTGTCCATTGCAAAGACTTCGAGGCCGGGCACGACCACCCGCACCACAGGCATACCGATCTCCGCCCGCGTCAGGTCGGTGACGATCACCCGGTCCAGCCCGACCTCCCTGAGGCGTCCGACGACATGGCCGATGTCGGTGAGGAAGTCGTCGGAGTCGAAGGACGAGACCGTGTCGATCTCCTCCTCGCCGTCGTCCGTGAACCAGTATTTGTTCAGCCTCTTCGTCCTCTCGTAGCCGATCTTCTTCCTGAAGTCGGCCTGGTCGGTGTCCTCCCGTGCGCCGTGGATCTGGGTGAGACGGCTCTGGGCCACCTCAGTGAGAGCCCGCAACACCGCGATGCCGGCGTTCGTGTGGGTGCCCATCCCCATCGTCAGGAGGGCCGGGTCCTTGAGCACCACGTCGTCGGCGACCGCCGCCATCGTCGGGATGCCGATGTCGCTCGTGATGTCTTTGAGGTGGACCTCGACGCCCGCCGCGGCAAACTTTGCGAGGAGGTCACCCGCAATCCCGTCCCTGATGCCGGTGACCGCAGGGCCGGTGTTCCTGGTTACCTCGACCAGGGACCAGGCGTCCCTCTCCACGATCTCCATGAGGGCGTGGAAGATCGCCTCCTCGCGGGTGTTGCCCGAGGCGATGCCGTTCGTGTTGGTCCTGAAGAGGTCACCGTGCTCGTGCCCGAGGGGATGGAAAACGGCATGGGCCGGGAGGAGAACGTCCTCGTTGCCGGCGATGTCATAGCCCCTGACCCAGGGGATGCACCTCTCCGGGTCTGCGTACGGCGGGAGGATGAGATCTGCCGGGTCGATGGGGTTGCCTTCCCTCTGCATCTCCCTGTATGTCCCGGTCAGGGTTGGCATGCCGTCCATCTCGGCCGAGTAGCGCTCGATCCCCTCCATCATCGCGGAGACCTCGGCCTCTGTCGGTGTCGCCCCTTTACCGTTGTACACCGAGATGGCGCCGTCTCCGGCCGTCGGCCTGATGCTGGAGAAGACCGGGATGCCGATGCGGTCGAGGTTCGTGATGTCTGCGACCCGCGTGATCCCGGCGGCCGGGAGTTTTTCCCTGACCCGCTGAAGCGTCTCCTCGGGCGGGACAGTCCGCTGGGTCTCGTGCCTGTAGGCTTTTTTGCAGGAGTTCAGTCTCATTCGTCATCCTCCGGCGACCGGCGGGAAGAGGGCGACCTCGTCCCCCTCGCCAAGGGCGGTGGCCCCGACCTCAGACCGCGGGACCCGTCTCCCGTTCTTCATCAGGATCACGTGGCCCTTCAGGTCGCCGTTCTCCTCGAAAAGTGCCTCTTTTGCCTGCACCGACTCTGCCCCGAGCAGGGCGAGCAGGGTGCTCATCGTCGCCCCCGCCGGGACGTCCATCGTGCGGTCGGCCCCGAGGGCCTCACGCAACTGTGCAAATGCTCTGACCCGAACGTTCACGTTTCTTCGCTCCTCTCTGCCCTCCGCGGGCGGGTTCACAATTGTTACTGGATCGGTATGCCCTTATCCGATAAATATTGTCATTCTGCACCGTGCCGGACGACGGTTATCACCTCTCCCGCCACGCACCTCGCACCCTCTCCCTGATAGCCTGCACGATCTTCCAGGAGAGGAGGGCAAGAAAGAGGGCCAGGATCAGGATCAGGGTGAAGATGATGATCATGGCGTCGGTGACCAGGAAGAGGGAGACCGCGACCATCACCGACTCCGAGATGCCGAGAGAGACGAGGACCGGGAGGATGACGGTGTTGATGAGGAACTCGAAGGAGATGACGAGGAGGACGATGGCGGCGGAGATGATGACCACCTGGACGAACTCCTGCCGTATCGGGCTCCAGTGTCGCGAGATGATGTTGTCCCTGATCTCGAAGCAGACGAGGACCGTGGCGCTGCCGGCGAGGAAGTGGATGAAGTTGGTGATCGGGAGGGTGTACGTCAGGATGAGGAAGACGAGGAGGTTTGCCAGGAGATACGCGAAGGTGATGACGAAGATGATGATGGAGAAGTTGTGGTGGATGAGGGAGAGGTACCCGGAAAAGTTGTTTTCTTTCCTGTTTGCGTCGATGGTCTGGACCGCCTCCTTCAGGACCGCATAGGAGACGACGAAGAGGATGACATAGGCGCAGATCACAGAGAACTCCATGATCTGCCCGAGGTTGAGGTTCAGGAGGATGTTCAGGGAGTCCCCTCCCGCCTCTACGGTCCGGGCGATGTACGTGACATTCCCGGCAAAGGAGACATTCGAGGGCACTGCCTCACCGCCGAGGGCGACGTCGCCGGCGATCTGGACGGTGTTTATCGGGTCGGTCGTCTTCGAGAGGAGGCCGGTCAGGTAGAAGGCGAGGGCGCCGAAGACGCCGAGCACGACAAAAAGAGATGCGTTCTCCAGGAGGTACTCCCTCACCGTACGGAGCGGGCGTCTGTCGCTGATGTCGCACGCGCAGCGGGTGCAGACCTCCCTGTCGTCCTGGTTGGCATAACTGCATCGCGGGCAGATCTTCATGGCGGGGCGGACCTGTCTGCCCCTGGGTGCCGGCGCTATATATACCCTGCCGCTTTTCAGGCCATCTGGTCCCGCTGCAGGATCCTGCCTGTGCAGCGTGCGATGGTCTCCGGCGCCCTGGGAAGGCCGGGGGCCGCAGCATACACGCCGGCATAGGTCTCCCCGAATGCCGCCGCCAGATCCCGCAGGAGGCGGGGGGCGTCGGAGAGGTCCAGGCTCCCGGCAAGGGTGCGGAACGCCTCTCTCCCTGCCGGCCCCATCCCTTCGACGAGGGACCGCGGCAGGTCGATGTGGGCGGCAGACCCCTGCTTCAGGACCAGGAGGGCTGCATATGCCGCGAGGGCCTCGTTGTACGTATGGTAGAACCGGTAGGCATCGCCCCTCCCCGCGTACCGGGAGGCGAGTTCGAAGCCTTCGAGGAACTCCTCGGCGGTCGCGGCGGTCAGGGAGGAGAGGTCGGTCTCCCTGCCGTCAAAGCACCAACCGGCGACGGTCGCCCGTGCCGTCCCGTCCTTATCGATCGGCACCGACCGTGAGGTATCCCTGACCCTCGACGCCCGATACAGCCCCTCCATCTCCGCGAGTGCGGGGATGACCGTGACCTCGGCCTTCAGATAACCGTCCCCCAGGAAAAAGATCCTCTTCTCCGGGATCGGGGCGAGGACGTCCTGTACCCCGGTGAGGGCTGCGGCCAGGTCGGGAAAGACGATTTCCCTCTCCTCCGCGGTGACCAGGAAGACGTCGACGTCGGACTGTTCTGTCGCCTCGCCCCGCGCCCAGGATCCGGTCAGGACCATCGCGCGGATGCCCTCTTTCGACTCTGCAAATTTCCTGATCTTGTCCAGGACTTTTTCTCCGAACATGATTGTCCCTCTGATCTCTCTGAGGCAGGGTATATCGAGATGATGGATCGGGGCGTCACAACCCTTATCCCCGGGTGCGTGAAACGCCCGGCCGTCCCGGGAGGTTGTGGCACGAAGGAGGGGGTGAGGCATGGTGATGGAGCAGTTCCAGGCCCTTGACCCGGTGGTGCAGGCCCTCCTTGCCGGCCTCTTCACCTGGGCGCTGACCGCGCTCGGTGCGGCGACCGTCTTCCTGACCCGCAAGGTCGACAGGAGGGTGCTGGACGGGATGCTGGGTTTTGCCGCGGGGGTGATGATCGCCGCCAGTTTCTGGTCTCTCCTCCTGCCCGCGATCGAAATGTCGGCCGGCACCGGCCTGCCCGAGTGGATACCAGCGGCGGCAGGGTTTCTTGCCGGCGGGATCTTTCTCCGGGGTGTGGACATGCTCCTTCCCCACCTGCACCCCGGCCTCACCCGTGCCGAGGGGCCGGAGACGTCCTGGCACCGGAGCACCCTCCTCGTCCTCGCCATCACCATCCACAACATCCCCGAGGGGCTTGCAGTGGGGGTGGCCTTCGGCGCCCTGGCGGCCGGCCACCCGACTGCGAGCCTTGCCGCCGCCCTCGCCCTTGCTCTCGGCATCGGCATCCAGAACTTTCCCGAGGGCATGGCAGTCTCCGTCCCCCTGCGGCAGGAGGGCCTCTCTCCTCTGCGCTGCTTCTGGTACGGGCAGTTGTCCGGGGCCGTCGAACCTGTCGCAGCGCTTGTCGGAGCGGCCGCCGTCATCGTCGCGGCCCCTCTCCTCCCCTATGCCCTCGCCTTTGCCGCGGGCGCCATGATCTTCGTGGTCGTCGAGGACGTGATCCCTGAGTCCCAGGGGCACGGCCATGCCGACCTCGCCACGATGGGCGCCCTCGTGGGGTTCGTGGTCATGATGGTGCTGGACGTGGGGCTGGGGTAAAAAAGGGTTATGTGGTCTTCGGCCCCTTTCCTGTGGCGATGAGCCGCGCGATATAGAGCCGCGCCCAGAGGTACCCTACGATGCCGCCGAGGATGTTCCCGGCGACGATCCCCCACCAGACGCCGGCCTCTCCCATGCCCAGGGGGACCGCGAGCGCCCAGGCGAAGACGGCGATGAAGACGAGGTTCCTGAGGAACTCGACGGCAAGGGCGAAGATGCCCCTTCCTGTCCCCTCGAAGACACCGGCAGACATCATGCCCGGTGCGATGAAGGGGTAGAAGAAGCACATCGTCATCAGGAAGGCGGTGATCCCTCCGGCAAGGTGCGTGCTCCCGGCCGAGTAGGTGAAGATCCAGGCGATGAAGGGCGCGAGGAACCAGGTGATGACGGAGAGGCCGAGGCCGACGAGGATGCCCGACCTGACCGCAAAGGTGTGGGCGACCGTCAGTTTGTCGTACTTCCTCGCGCCATAGGCAGCGCCTGATACCGAGACGACGGCGATGGACATGGCGATGAACGGGATCAGGGCGAAAAAGACGATCCGCCACCCGCCGGTATAGACGGCGACGGCATCGGGGCCGGCGACCTGCACCAGAAGGCCGTTGATGACGATCGCGGCGACAGACATCAGCACGAACTCCAGGCTTGCAGGGATGCCGACGGTGAGGATGTCCATGGTCGTGTGCCCGTTCGGGGAGAAGCGTCCCCGGTCGATGGTGATATAGGTGTCCTTCCTGACCAGAGACCAGTACAGGAGGAGGGCGCAGACGGAGGCCATCGAGATGAGAGTCGCCCACCCCGCACCGGCAATACCCATGCCGGCGCCGTAGATGAGGATGGGGTCGAGGACGATGTTGAGGACCGCGGAAGCGGCGACGGCGTACATCGTCCTCCGTGTGTTCCCTTCGGCCGTGAAGATGGCATAGAGAATGTCGGCGAAGAGGATGAATACGGTCCCGGCAAAGATGATGCGGCCGTATTCTATGGCATCTCCCGCGGTCTCCCCGGCCCCCAGGGCGAGGACGAGGGGTTCGAGGAAGAGGAGGAGGGCAGGGGTGACGATGGCCGAGAGGATGAGGACGATGGCGATGCCGTGCACTGCTGCATTGTCTGCCCCGGCTCTGTCCTCCGCGCCGATGCGGCGCGAGACGGCCGAGGTGACGCCTGCTCCAAGGCCGCTTCCCAGGCCGATGAAGATCATGAAGATCGGGGTGACGAAGCCGACGGCGGCGAGGGCGCCGGAGCCGAGGCCCGCGACCCAGACCGCGTCCGCGAGGTTGTAGACGGCCTGGAAGAGCATGGCGACCATGATCGGGCCGGCAATCTGTGCGATGGCTCTCTTCGGGTCGCCGGTGAGAACGGTCACGCCTTCGGTGATCGCGTCCTGGCGTTCTGTCATTTTTGCATCAGGCTGGGAGGTGATCGGGGTGGTTTCTGTCATACGTATCCTTCAAATCAGATGGTGTTCATGCAAATGTCTCAGGAAAAGATGGGCCGTGCCCTTCCTGAGTGTGCCCGGGCGGTACCGGGCAGGAGCGGATCATGTCGCCGTTTGTGTGCATAAGGTTTCCGCGGTACGATGCCGGCAGACCGCCTGGTGGGATCTGTCCTGCAGGGCGATAGCATGCCGCAGTCTGCCCTGCGGGAGGGTTCTGTCGGGCTGGAAAAAAGGGTTATGCGGTGTCCGGCCCCTGCTCGGTGGCGATGAGCCGCGCGATGTAAAACCGCGCCCAGAGGAAGCCGACGATCCCGCCGAGGGTGTTGCCTGCGACGATCCCCCACCAGACGCCGGCCTCTCCCATGCCCAGGGGGACCGCGAGCGCCCAGGCGAAGACGGCGATGAAGACGAGGTTTCTCAGGAAGCTGATCAGGAGGGAGGTCGTGCCTTTCCCTGTGCCCTGGAAGATGGAGCCAGACATGATGCCCGGCGGGACAAAGGGGTAGAAGAAGCACATCGTCATCAGGAAGGCGGTGATCGCGGGGGCGAGGTGGGCGCTCTCCGCCGAATAGGTGAAGATGAGGGCGATCTGGGAGGCGAAGAGCCAGGTGACAGCGCTCATCGCGAGGGCGATCGCCGCCCCCAGGCCGACGGAGAAGGTGTGGGCGGTCTTGAGCCTCTCGTATTTTCTGGCGCCATATGCGGCCCCGCTGACCGAGACCACCGAGGTGCCTATGGCGACGAAGGGGATGATCGCAAACATCACGACTCTCCAGCCTGTGGTGTAGACAGCGACGGCGTCGGTGCCGGCGACCTGTACCAGGAGGCCGTTGATGATGATCGCGAGGGCCGACATCAGGAAGAACTCCAGGCTTGCCGGGAGGCCGACGCCCAGGATGTCCCTGATGACGCGGAAGTCAGGCGAGAATGCTTCCCGTGAGAGAGAGACATAGGTGTCCTTCCTGACGAAGAGCCAGTAGACGAGCACCGCGGAGACGGCCGCGATGGAGATGACGGTGGCGAGGGCCGCACCGGCGACGCCCATACCCGCGCCGTAGATGAAGATGGGGTCGAGGACGATGTTCAGGACAGACGACACCCCCATCGCGTACATCGTCCTCTTCGTGTCGCCTTCGGCCCGGAGGATTGCATAGGCGACGTTGATGAAAAAGCTAAAGACCGTGCCGGCGAAGAGGGTCTGGCCGTACGCCGCCGCGAGTTCGGAAATCTCGCCGGCGCCGAGGAGGGCGGCGACCGGCCCCGCGAGGAGGATGAGGGGTATGGTGAGGAGGGCCCCAAGGCCGAGGGCGAGGAGGACGGCGTGGACTGCGGTGTTGTCAGCCCCTGCCCTGTCCTCCGCGCCGATCCGGCGGGCGACCGCGGAGGAGGCGCCTGCCCCCAGGCCGACAGCGAGGCCGGTGATGATCATGAAGACCGGGGTCATGAAGCCGACGGCTGCGAGGGCGTCCGAGCCCAGGCCCGCGACCCAGACGGCGTCGGCGAGGTTGTAGGTCGAGAAGAGGAGCATCGCCGCGATCATCGGGATGGAGAGCCTGATGATCGCCTTTTTAGGGTCGCCGGTGAGGAGGGCGACGCCTTTTGTCGTCCCTGTTCTTTCAGAGTTTTTCGTGCCAGTGTCGTGCATAGTCGGTGTCCCCGCCTGTCTGTGCGAGCCTGAGGCTGTTGTGTGCTATTTTTCTGAGGAGGGCCTCTGCCTGTCTGCGCTCCTCGTCGGTGAGTCCTGCAAATACCTCCTCCTCCCACTCCCGGTCGATCCTGATGATCTCAGGGACGATCTCCTCCCCTCTGTCTGTCAGGAATATCTGAACGGCCCGGCGGTCGTCGGGGTCGATGGTGCGGTTGATATAGCCCGCGTCCTCCAGCCTCCGCACGGCCCGCGCGACGGTGCCCTTGTCGACGCGGAAGCGGCGGACAAGTGTGTCCTGGGTGATGCCCTGCTCGTGGGCGAGGTGGAGGAGAGTGAAGAGTTGCCCTGAGGAGAGGCCGAACCGCTTCATCCTCTCGTCGATGACGATGTGGTGGGTCCGGTGGATGATGGAGACGAGGGCCCCGAGAGGGACTGTCTCGCGATGCGGTTGCATGGGATCAGGTGGGTGCCAGGAGGGGATAATGGTTGTGCGTGCAACTGTTGTGTGTGCAACTGGTGCCGCATCTTTTTTCACCTCTCCCGTAGTATCTGCCGGCCGAGGTGGATCTGCGATGCCAGATGGTCAGAGAGGGTCGCCCGGGAGGCGTGGCGTGCCCTGCCGCGAGACGAAATGCCCGATCATCGCTGTCTCACGGTGCACGGAGAAGTACAGGAGGAGGTGGGGGCCGTCGTCCGCGCTCACCTCGATGCCCGTGCCGGCCTGGCACGCCTCCAGGGCGCCGCTGACCCGGGTGTGGTCGGTGATCGCAAGGCCGATGCCCTGCCGTGCGGCGATCTTCAGGGCGTCCCTCACCCGCGTCGGGGCGTCCGAGTGGTTGGTGTGGACGTGCAGGTCGGCCGCGAGGAGGCCGGGGCCTGAGAGATCCTCTCGTGCGGGCTTTCTGAAGAGGATCTCGCAGGGGTCTGGCCTTAGGGGGGTGTTTCTGGAGTGCATTGACTGGTATGCGTGTCTCCGCGGGGAGGAGAAAAAGGGTCGGATCGGGGTGGCGTGGGTTCTGGAGGATCTGTGGGCTGCGACGATCTGTGCATCAGTCTGGACCGCGTCTTCGTGGGGGACATGAGCCGGGAGACACCCTCACCTCGACCCTCATGATCAACGTCTATACCATGCCGGAGGACATTGCGAAGATGCAGTGGATGACCCTCAAGGTGGCCGCGGCCAGGAATGCACATCCTGTCGTCTACTGAACTCCTTTTTTTTGTGCCGGGTTTTGTTCCATTCGACATTACAGAATCTGGTCCCTTCTGGAATATTGAAAAATTTCGATTTTGGTCCAACTATTTTTCATACATTCAAGGAATTGAAAAGAAGATCACTTCTCTCTTTTTTCGTGACTATCCATGGCCCTTCGAATACTGTACAAATTGATCGGGTATTGTTTTCAATTTTCACAGTGCCGCATATTCAGCACATGGCATTTTCATATGGGGGTTAGCGTCGTACGACGTGAGTTTCATATCGCAGTGTTATGTGCCGCATTTTGCACTGTCGGTGTCCGATATACGTGTTATCGTCCATTCTTTCTGTTCGTTGTACAGGTATCATGTTTTCTGGTGTACTGATCTTTTGGTTACTTATTCGGCCATATACTGTTTTTTAGATCTCAAAAACGTCAAAATCGATGATCGAAATAATCTAATTTTATTTTTTGTATCCGTTAATATTTATATGTGGTCGCAGTTAACAACGCCGCTAACTATGGGGGGAACCACAGATCCCAAAATGCCAAAAGTGAAACTACCTCCCAGGGATGCGATAAGATATACGTGGCTACTGACAAGTTCGTTCTATGAGAACGATCCGTTTCGAAAAGAATTTCATGAAATTATCAAATCTCAGTTTAACGGACTAATAAGACATGTGAAATATAATGTTGAGATCTCATCCAAGGAAAAAAAATACACGGACGATGCACATTTTGCCATACAATTAGCAATATATAAGATCTATATTTTGTTTTTAAAACGGAATATTAATTTTAAAGAAAACAGTAAATTAAGAAAAGCCTATTTGGGAGCAATTGAAGATAAAATTTCATTTGGGACAGATCTTAAGGACTCTTTAAAAGCGATTCCCACCATTGCAATAACATCCGCCACTGGGATGACTTTATTGTTTGTATCAGAAAAATATGGTGTATTAAAACTTAGTAATATATCCAGTATCGCTATTAGTGGATTTTTTGTCATACTCGGCTATCTCATCTACTGGATTCTCTTAAATCGTAGCAGTAAAAAGGCATTGATTTGTTATATCCAGCGAGAGTATGAAGGAAGTATGTATTTTTCAAGTTATATTTTTGAAGTCCGGGATATTTTAAAACGATTATATGTTGAAATTGAAGGAATTCACAAGAGAGAATTTGACAAATATTCTGGGGAAGGTATTAATGAAAAGAATTTGGAGTCTGAATCAGGAAAGGTTATTGATCGAGTATTGAAGCTTGATGATATGATAACCAGACCTTGCAAATATGCTGATGATGATCTTTTCAAGAATAAGATATCTCCAGAATTTTGGGCGCTTTGCGAAACTGGTTTTATATATGGCTTAAACACCTTTAGAGAAGATATTTGTCCAAAATCAAATGGCCGATATGATAGCGAACCGAGATTTATCTGTCCAAATTATAATTTGAAAAAATGGGAAACATTCCAAAATGTGATTAGTGATTATTTCAGCGAGTGGGGAGGATTGATAATCATTTTGATCCACATTCTGATCCCCTTTATTGTTCTCATTGGGGTTTCTATATTGGTTCTGCAGTAAATATATCTCGCATCAACATATCTCAATAAAATGATTGTATTTATGTTCTTGTCAACTACCCCGGCCTGAAGGCCTGGGCTTGAGACTCTATCGTGTCGATAGTTCTCGTATGGGTGGCTGACTGCACCCCTGCACCTCCAGGGTATACCTGTAGGTGCGTGCTCTGGACTCGATGTTCCGAGCACCGATAAGGTCGGCATGGAGCGAGTGTCCGCAGCATTCACAGACAAACGATCTTCCATTCCGATTGTTTTTGCTGATGTGATTGCATCGAGGACAGGTCTGGGAGGTATAGGCCGGATCGACATAGACCGTCGATATACCCTTCTCCCGCGCCTTGTACTCGATGAAGGACTGGAGTTCAAAGAACGTCCAGGAATGGTGGGTGCCCCTCTGCTTTTTGGAGGTCTCTGTCCGATCCCTGATCCCGGTAAGATCCTCCAGCCCGATCACATCAACCTTGTTCTGAACGGCAAAACGAACGATCTCCTTCGAGACGCGGTGGTTCATATCAGTCATAAGCCGTCTCTCCCGGCCAGAGAGATGCTTCAGCATCCTCTTTGCCGACCGGGTGCCCTTCGACTGCAACCGTTTCCGCATAGTAGAATAGATGTTGCGGAGATCCTTGGCTTTCCCGCCACAGAAGAACCGACACTTCTTGTCGGTCGTCGAGGCGACGGCAAGGAAGTTCTGGCCTACGTCTACCCCCATGAAGGTCGAAGACTCCGTGACCTCACGGGTTTCTACGTCCTTTTCACAACAGAGGT
>NZ_JAQVNX010000060.1 GCF_028702905.1 Methanofollis sp. | reverse complement strand
CACGAGGCGATGAAGCCGTTCTCGCTCTCGAATACGCCGACCTCGACGACCTTCCCCAGGCCGTCGGTCTTGATGCGGTGGGTGATCTCGTCTCGGAGCCCGCCGGCATCTACCCAGGCTTTCGACGAGCCTTTCTGCCGCACGGTGGACTTTGCCAGGGCCGGCCACCCTGGCCACTGGGCATCGATCATGTCCAGGATCCTCCCCTCGAGGTACTGCCCGACCTTCTCGGCGACCCGGGAGAGGATGGCATCGGTCTCCTGGAGAAGACGAGGGATGGAGTTGCGGTCCTCGACGGTCACTGCTCCATCACCATCCTCCCGCCCCGCCGGCGGATGTGCACGCCGCCGTCGTCGTGTTTTTTCTCCTTTTTCCAGGCCTCGGCCTGCTCTTTGATCTTCTCAGCCTTGATCTCATAATAGCGCTTCCAGGAGAGGATCTTGGTCAGCGGCCAGGCCCTGACAACGTCGATGTCGACGTTCAAGTTGTCTGCGAGCGAGAAGAGGAGGAGTTCTCCTCTCACTCGGGCATCCAGTTTTTTAGGGCATCGGGGGAGATGCCGAGCATCGTCTCCAGCCGGCGCACCAGGGCGGCCCTGATGCCGGGCTTCAGGGCGGCGGGGTCAAGGGCCGGGTCGACGACCATCCGCCGGATCAGCTCGGCGGTGTATCTCTTGCCGTCGAACCGCTCGCCCGCCGTGGCGGTGGCGACCAGGTCGATGTACTCGTCTGCGGTCAGCTCCTTCACCTGCAGGGAGACGCCCATCACCTCGACGGTGACGGGCTCTGGGGTGGCGATCCAGGAGTCAGGGACGCCGCTCATCCGTAGTGCCTCCGGAGCTTCTTGGCAAAGCCCTCGATGGATACAGTCCAGCCGGTCTTGAGATCGCCGCCGCTCGGATCGACCTTGCTGATCCTGGCGCCGGTCAGAGTGCAGGTGTAACCCGGGGCGACGAACGTCACGGAGACCTCGGTCTTGTCGTTTTTGTAGTCGTCCAGTTCCTGCAGGTACTGGCTGGAGATCTTGACCTTGGCGCTCCAGGTCGGCTTCTGGTGACTCTCGTTGTATCCAGTGACCCCGTCGGTGGCTGACTCGATCTGAGAGAGCTCGTCCCCAGGCTTGGCATCGAACTCGTCGAGTTCAGTGACCGGGATGGCTCCGACCTTCAGATAACACTGGCTCGGATCCCAATCCATTTAGATCGCCTCCAGGGTGAGGTTCAGGGTGAACTGATGGATGTCGCCGGAGAGGGTGGCCTGGACAGTGACGCCGGACAGACGCCGCTCCTCCTTGTCGGTGTCGGGGATGGAGTCATAGTCCGGCATGGTGATCGCGTACTCTGAGATCGCCCCGGCAGATTTGGCCGTCTCCATGGCACCCTGAATCTCTCCCTCGATGAACTTGATCCCTGCTGCGGTGTAGGGGATCTTTTCGGTGTTCATGCGGTAGGTTGCGATGGCGCTCTGCAGCGAATCCATGAGGTAATACTTGGTCCGGGTGATGTCCACGAACTTGGGGTCGTTGTCGCTTTTGGTCAGGAGAGCGTTGGAAACCCGGTTCGGGCCGTCGCCGAGGTCGGCAACATAGTTGACCTCGGCTGCCTCTAGGGTGGGCTCGTCGACAGGGTCGAAGTAGGTTGCGACGTTGCATTCGATGATCTTCCAGTAGGGAGTGACCCAGGGCTTGAGGACCATGAGCATGCCCAGGGCGGCGGCACTGAGATCGCCGGTGAAGTCGGCGTCGTTGTGGGCGAGGAAGAATCCGTTCGCCGAACTGAGCGCAGCGGTATCGGCGGCGATCTCGGAGACGGTCGCACCGGCGACGTTCGTGATCGTGAAGATCAGGTTGTTCGCATCGGCGAAGGCCTTGAGCTTCGCAGTGAGGGTGTCCTGGTCGCTGTAAATGCCGGCGAGGCAGACTCCGTGGATGAGACGGTTGAGGGCGTAGTTGGTGAGGGTTGCGAGGGCGGTCTCGATCTCGGTCGGCGTCGGGGACCCCGCACTGGCGACGGTGGCGCTGACGGCGTAGAGCTTCCGGGCACCCTGAGCGAAGATGGCCTCGGCGGCGACGGCGATGTCGGAGCTGGCGCCGTGGTCGGTCTGGACTGCGCCCAGGGTGGCGTAGAGTTTCGGGGTGAGTTTGGTCGCGTAGGGGCTTTCCCCCACGACGGCCGGGATACCCCACTGCGTCTGCAGAGCGGTGGCCGGCACCACAGACGCATTGATGGTAATGGCATTCGGTATGCTCGGCATGATAGATGCGTCCGGGGGGGGCGGATATAAAGCGAGGTCAGAAGGAGAGAATCCCGCCGCGGGCCGGGCCGGGCAAGCAGGGACGGGGACAGCTCCTGATCCGTGTGTTATTCTGTCCCTGCCGTGCCGGCAGGGTCCCGACGGGTGAAGCCACAGAAGGGACTCGAACCCCCTTCCTCCCGGTTACAGGCCGGGCGCACGGCCGGATGTGCTTCTGCGGCGATCGCTGAAAAAATGGTTACAGGGTGAACAGCGCCCTGACTGCGCTGACAAATTCCCGCCACTCTTTGGCGCAGAGGGCGAGTTCTTCGGCAGATGCGTTGTCGTCCTCGATGGTATCGCTAGCGGCGATGAGAAACTCGGCGGCCTCCTTGAGGGTCGCTTTCAGTTGTCGATATTTGTATGCAACGATGCCCCCAGACCCGGCGAGGATGCCGAGGCCCACGGTGGCGACGGTGGCGACGAGAGTGGGATCGAGGTCCACTCAGGTCACCTTCTTCACAGTTACGTCGAATGGATATGACTTCATCCACTCGACTGCCATGGCGTCATCTTCCCCGTCTTTCACCCGACCGACCATGACAACCACTTCGTGGATGCCGGCGGCCCGATATGCGGTGTACTCGGGATACGGCAGCACGGCGATCCCGTGTCCTCCGATGAATCCCCCTACATCAACAACCTTGATTTCCGAGGAATCTGCCGGGCTCCTCCCATCGACCCTGAGGGCGGTCAGCACCTTACCTTCTTTGACGCCGGTGAGCCTTACCCAGACCTCGGGATACTGATCTGGATCCACGTTGTCGTATGGCCTGGTCGCTCCGGTATCGCCCTCAGCATAATGGGTGTATATCCCGTCGACAATCAGGTCTCCTGTATTCTTGTAGTCGTCTGGGGTTGCGGCTGGCGTGACCGCGGTCATAGCCGTAGCAGAGCTGGTCGTCGCAGTGCTGCGGGTTGAGCGTTTCTTCAGGCCGAGATACCCGGCGACGGCCATTGCGAGCCCCACCAGGAAGCTTGCAAGCGTAGCAAGTATGTCCATGTGAAGGAGGTGCATGAGAAAGGGATATAAAGCAGAGTCGGGGGGATATCTGAGAATTGCGGCGCGATTCAAAACATTGACGGGTGAAGTTCCCCCGATTCAATATCGGGTGGCTATCCTTTGGTTTCTGATTTTTCAGGAGATGATATCCCTAGCATGCGCCCCTTTTCTGATCATCCCCCGGGAAATTTTGAGATCTACTTCATGACGACGTCCGGGTCGACGGTCTCGATGCTGCCGACCGTCTCCACCCAAGTGATCGAGGACCTGAGATAGACGTCGACCTGCCGGCGCTGCGTCCCCTCCTCCAGGTATGAGAGGTCAGAGACAGACGACCGGCCGTCGACGCCGATGATCTTGGGGAGGTCCCGGAGGATCCATATCTGCAGAGCATCGAGGTAGGCATGGATGATGTCCTCTGCCGTATAGTCGGTGACGGGGGCCCGGGCGTGGACGTTGATGCTGAGCGTCTCCAGGGTATGCTCACCACGGAGATACGATAGGTGGTCGTCGGCGACGATCTGGGAGAGGAGCCGGGTTGCAGACGTGCGGGCGTCGTCCAGACGGTCGCCGAAATATCGCAGCGTGACGGCCAGAGGATAGGTCTTGAGGAGCGAGCTGACGTCGGCGACACTGGCATATTCGACTATGATGGCATGCGACTCCAGGCCGAGGACCACTTCTTTCGGCAGCGCCTGGAAGATCGCCCTGCGGGTATCCTGGTCGATCATCACGCCCCCCGGCCGGCGAAGATTGTAGCCAGCCATCCGCCGAGGGCAATGAGGACGGTGCCAATGGCGATGAAATATTTATTGTGCGTTTCGATCTTTTCCTCCGTTTTAACGAGGCGTTTATCCTGTTTTGTCACAATATCTTCCAGTTTTGTCATTCTATCGTCCTGCTTTTCCCCCGTCTTTTTGATATCCTCAAGGGTTTCCTTGATGTGCCCGATATCGTTCATAATGACGGCGATGTCCGCCTCGACGCTCATAGATGGGCGTCGCAGAAGTGGAGCAATAAAAGACAGTCAATCTGTGCCTGGCACCGGGGCATGCTTTTTCAGCATGGCATCCCGGCACTCTGTCGAGCAGAAGGGGAAAATGACCATGTTGTACCGCTTCTTGGAGGACACGAAAAACTCCTCTACCTGTCGCCGAGTCATGTGGACGGTGTTATGACATTCGGGATTCATGCAGGGAAACTCGACGGTTTCCTCAGCCAGGCGGTCCTTTATCGCGAGGGTTTCGGCGAGGGTCTCTCTCTCGATGTCCTCCAGGGGGACGGCTCGGTCGTGCCGCCGGCCGTCATCGTCGGTGAACCGATGGATCAGGTAGGGCTTCCCCTTCAGGGTCCGTAGAAACATCGTTTCCTTTGAGTTCCCCATGGTGAACCTCTTATATGGCGTTATATTTTATGTTCGCTTTCTTTAAGCCGGTATTTTGCCGTTCACCGCGGTGAACGACCGAATCTATCAGCTCCTGCCGCCTGATCGCAATGTCGTTGATGTACTCGTCCGGGTAGACCTGGCCGAGTCGATAATGGATCACGATCGTAGGGATGAGAAGAGGGATTCGGTCCTTCCCACAGGTGTCATGGTAGGGGCAGTCCACGGTGCAGAGCCCTTGATGCGGACTTTTGCACAAAGGGAGGGTTTTGTGCATTAAATCTGTATCGCGGTTCCTGCCCATTACCGTTTCGGCAAATCAGATACTCTTCAGGTTCAGGGCGTAGGTCCTGCGAAGGATGCCTGCCGATGATGAGAGGAGGGGTGTCGACGACTCCTGTTGCTTGTTGATGGTCCACCTGGTGACGGTGGCGCCGTCGAGTTCGGTGATGTCCAGGAAGTCCCCGGGGGAGAGGAGCTGTGTCGTGGTGAACCTGCGATCGCCGATCTCATAGAGGCCTTCCGGAAGGCGCTGCAGGTCCCTGGCGGTGATGTCCTTGAGGTCGCCGCAGATGGCGACGGGGGGGCCCTCCCCCCTTGGATGGAGACGGCCGGTGTCCTGCTCGGTGTAGCCCGGGGTGATGGGGATCCAGAGGATCTGCTGAGGGTAGTCGAAAACAGAGAATGGGTCAGTAGTTGTCATAGGCAATGTCCATGGGGCTGTTCCCGAGCCGCCTGAGAAGGCGTGCGATGTCCTGGTCGAGGCGTTCGAGCTGACCGACCAGGTCGACATAACTGATGCTCTTTCCGTCTTCGGATATGGAGGCGACGGTCCGACCCGAGAGCGTGCGGGTGCGGGCTCGGAGCAGGTCCCTGGCGGCGACGAGACGCTGGGCCTTCGCACCGAGAGTTGTGTCGAGGGAGATGTTCCTGAGTGTCAGGTCAGCGGCGGCCTCCTCCAGGGCCTCAGTAATTCTGTCGTCAGAAAAGAGGTAGGGTTCGGCGGCGTCGCCGATCTCCTCGCGGACGGATGCGGCGGTGGCGGCCATGCGGATCTACTCCTCGGGGACCTCGGTGCTGGTGACGGCCGGGAGGTCGATGGTGGTGCCAGCCGGGACAAGATTCCCGGTGCGCAGGCCCCAGCGTGTCGCGGGAGTTTGGTGTGCCTCGTCGGCGGGGACCTGGATGACCTCGCCGCGTTTCGCCTTCGTGCCGTCGCGGAGTTCGATCATCGAACTCCTCACTTTGACAGGTATGGTGGGGGCAGGGTCTGCCCCCTTACGGGTTGGTTTTGCCATCGTCATCCTCAGGTAGTGTAGAGGCCGGAGACCACACAGCCGAGCTTCGGGAACTTGATGTTCGGCTCGCCCTTGGCCTGCGCTGTGAGCTTGTAGGCAACGTTGTCTTTGCCAAGCAGAGAGCCTTTGATGGTCTCTGTGACAATGGGGAATCTCTCCTGCCAGGTGCCGATGTCCTTTGCCTTCATGACGACGAGCTGGCCGACGTCGGATGGGTCCACAGCGTCATCGAGAACAACCCGCCGCCCGAGCAGGGTGGGTACTTCGCCGGTGACGACATATCCGTCCTTGCCCTGCGTGTTGTAGAGCCTGTTTTTGATGACGTCGAACGCTGAGAGATACCCGAAGGTGAGTTCGGACATGACGATGGTGTCTGGTTTCTGACCCTTGGTGGCTGTGGAGACGGTGCGGATGGCCTTCTGGACGTCGTAGAGCGGGTCGCCAGCAGACGAGCCTGCGTTGACGTCCCACGGGTTCTTGGCGTCGATTGCCCCGATTCCCGCGGCGGTGGTGACATCATCCCAGACCGTCAGGTCCTCGAAGTAGGACATGGCGTACGAGAGGTTCTTTGCCATGGTGCGGACCTCGTCCTCGTACCCGTCCTGCGCCTGTTCCGTGCTTACCTCAAAGTAGCCGCCATACGGGCGGACTTTCTTGGTCCCGCGAACGAAGGTGAAGTCAAGCTTGGGGAGACCCCCGCTCTCGGAGAGCCAGGTGATGTCCCCCACAGTGTCTCCCTCTTCATTTGTGGAGACGGTGGAGACCGGGATCGACTGGAAGCCCAGGAGGTTCCTGCCGATCAGGTTCTTCTTGTACTGGAGTTTGACTGCGGCCTCGACAACCTCGGGAGCGACCTGGGGGTTGTTGCTGAGGGCGAAGTCCTGCTTGGTGTATGCTGCGCCTGTCATGATGTTCACCTCAGTATGCGAGCACGAGCACCTCGTTGCCCGATGTTGCACCCTTCCAGATGATGCCGATGATCCGCTCGGGCAGGATGCCGCCGGCGAGGGAGGCGATCGCACCGTTCGCTGCGGTACTGGTGACCGGAGTCTCGCCCGCGGCGACGGCGGCGGCCAGAGACGATGCTGCCTTGACGGCCTGTTTGCTGACCGACCCCTGCGTGACCCAGGTGCCGAAGGTGAGGTCCCCCTCGGCGGTCATCCGGAGGATACGGCGGAAGCCGAACGGGAGCACGGATGCCCTGGTGCGGGCATCGAGACCCCCGGGGTTGGTCTTGGTGGTGATCGAATCTTCGAGGATGCCGATCGCCTTCTGGGCGGTGGCAGCGATGCCAACAGTCTCGTCGGCGACGATCTCGACGAGCTGCCGAGCCTTGTAGTAGAACCCGTCACTGTCGGCGGTGACCCCGGCGGTCTTGACCTTCGCCGACATGGGGGCGACGGAGAGGTCCCAGGCGACCGGGGATGTGACTGCGGACGACATCGCCTATCCCTCCAGGAACTTCTCCGCCTTCTGCTCCAGGGAGAGCTGAGCGGTACTGCCGCCGGCCTGGCCCTTCCCCTCCGGGGTTGGAGATGCCTGAGCTTTGCGGCGCTCGAGGTCCGCCTTGTAGACCTTGAGCTGGTCTTTGTTGAGCGTCTTGAGGAAGGGCCGGTTCACCTCGGGGTCGAGAGCAAAGATCTCGGCGATGGTGTCAGCACGTTCCAGGACGTCTTCCTGGGCGGCGGCCTGCTCCCTTGCAGCCTGGTCGGCAATCTGCTTCTCGAAATGCGAGACGATCTTGCCGACGGACTGTTCGAGGCTGGCGAGCCGCTTCTCGGTGTCTTCGGTTCCCATATCAGAGGGGTTTTCAGGGGCGGTATTTAATGGAGGGTCGGATTTGCGGGACAGTTCCCCGACGATCCCGGTGTTGGTGCAGGCGGGGTCGGTGACGATGCTGTCGTGGTCGATCCAGAGGTCCGTCCAGTAGTATTCGCTGGTGACACCGTCGTACTTCAGGTCCCCCCCGCACCGGATCGAGAAGAAGACGCCCTGAGGGGATGCCTGGACGATCGCTGCGGTGTCCTTCTGTGCAGAGGTGAGCTGGAGGAACTCGTGGTCCAGGATGAGTCCCTTGAGTTTCTTGCCGTCCTTCTCGACGGGGCCGGTCTGCATGTTGAAGGTGGTGCCGACCCTCTTGAGGAAGTCGTCCGAATGGTCCAGGACCAGGGGGACGTTGTACGTCCCGGCCTCGTCGCGGCCTTTCCTCCGCTCTGTGTTGGTCGGGATCGTGGCGATTTCCTCGGGCCGGAAGGTGGTGCCGTTCCAGGTCCCTTCGGTCATGGCGACAACCCGGCGCTTGACGGCCCCCCCTTCTTTTTCCTTGGCAAGGTCGGCCTTATCCGGGGGGAGGATGCAGTCGACTGCCCGGAATGTCAGGCTGAACTCGTGCGTTCCGATATCCATGCCTGTAGGGTCTGTGACGGGGATAAAAAAGGAGAGTCGGGTTAGGCGGTCGCCTGCTGGATGACCTGCTGCAGGAAGCGGGCGTCGTCGCTGCCCTCAGGAGTGTCCTTGAGGAGGTGCTCGGCCCGGGTCTTCCGCTCCCGGGCATAGGCATCGTCGGACCTGTCAAGGTCTGAGTCGTCGAACCAGGCCTTCATGCGGCATCTACAGTTAGGCTCCTTCATGACCTCGAGGGCCATGGCCTCTTCCTCTGTGCCGAAGATGAAGACCTTGCCGTGCAGGGCAAGGTGCGTCGGGCGTGTTCTCTCGTCGGCGACGGAGAGGTAGACCCAGCCTTTCCGCCCGGACTCTTTGTATCGCTGCCGGTGGCCTTCTGCCCAGGCCGCTTTGATGTTTGTGCGGGCGAGGGTGTTGGCGTAGGTCTCGGCGTCCATCGTGACGTTCCGGGAGATGGTTTTGATCCGCCATTCCAGGCTACCGTCAGGGTTGACGCCGACATATCGCCTGGTCTGCCCTTGCCGGGTGAAGGTGACGGACTGGCCCCAGCCGGCGTCGAGCTTCTCGACCAGTTGCGCACGGACCTCCTGGAAGGTGCGACCGTCCATGATGCCCCGCTCGATGACGCCGGTCAGATCTCCGGAGAGGTTGCCGAAAGTCTCGTCGAGGACTGGCCCCAGCTTGTCGATGACGGCGTCGAGGCCGTCGAGAGCAATAGGGGTGGTGACGCCGACCTCGGCGCCGGCGGCCTGCCCTCCGAGATCGTAGGCGACAGTGATGTACTGGGCGAGGACCTCGACGACGCTCTGCTTCGCAGCCTCGGACCTCCTAGTGATCCAGGCGGCGAGGGAGTAGAGGAGGTCCTCGTCAGCCGAGGATGTCACGGATCTCCTCCGCCATGTTCTCGACCTCGGCCTTGAGCTGCTCTCGGGCAGACCTGGTACCTGAGGAGACTGTCTTCGGGACGCCTTTCAGAGAGTACTGATCGGGCTGCCCTGCCTTGGTCACGGCGGGATACCCCATGTCCTCCAGGAACTTCGCCGCGGACGAGGCGGGGAGGTATGGGAATATCGGGCCGATGATGGCTGCCTTCTGCAGGCGGTCCTCCGGGGTGAGGTCCTCGAACTCGAACCAGGCGGCGTCGGGATTGTAGCCGTTCGCCCGCATCCAGGGGGCGAGGAGTTGGTCTTCCAGGATCTCGGCGAAGAGGCGGCGCTCAGGTGCGATCTCCCGCTCGAAGAAGGCCAGCTGGATTGTCCCGACCGACTTGTTGCTTGCCGAGGACTCGTTGAAGGAGTCGGCCCAGCACATGGCGGCGTTGAACTGGTCCTCGAGATGGTCGATGGCCTTGGAGACTGCTGCAGGGTTGCCCTTCGGCTCGACGAGGTCCACGTCCATTTTGTCCTGGTTCCCCTCGCCGGCCCTGAAGAAGAAGTCCATCCCGGCCCTGATGCCCTTCTTGAACCCTTTCTTGAGGACGTCGCACGCCCCGGGGTCGTCCCAGACGTCGGCGGGGATGATGAACTTGTGTTTCGGGTCGCCGTGGCGTTTGACCATGATGGCCTGGTCCTTCTCCATGCCGAGCTTGTTCATGATCAGCACGTAGTTCTGCGCCATCAGGCTGATGCCGTTCGGATGGCGGGCGCTGGGGTAGCGGGGGATGAAGATGAGCTCGTTAGGTTTGAAGAAGACTTGCCGCTGGCTTTCCGAATCCACGACGATATAATTCTGGATGTATCCGACGATGGTGTCGCCGTTGCCGGGGGTGAGGGCGTCTGCGTATGGCTGGTTATCGGTGTTTTTGAGGGCGGCTTTGAGGTTTTCGACGTCGGATTTTGTGTTTCTGAAGACCGTGACGCTCGGCGGGTAGAGGTTGCGGATCTTTGCGATTTTCGTGTTGCTTGAGAGGGTGCCGGTCCCCCAGACGGGCTCGATGAATGTTCTGCCGTAGATGTTCCAGTATCTGACCGCCGTCGTGAGTTCGGTTCTGAGATGGATGCGGCGGGAGGTTTCGTCGCAGAGGACCTGACAGTTGTCTTCCTGGCTTTTGAGGGAGAACGCCATCACGCTCTTCGCCAGGGTGTTGACGATGCGGGCGATCTTCCCCTGCTCGGCGGCCCACTCCGACCAGGTATCCCATCCTTCTTTCGGGACGAAATGGGGGTCATAGACGCTGCCCCTGGCGGCGGCGTCCGCGTCATCGCCCCCCGGACCTTCATGGAATTCTGCCATATCTGCAGGCAGCGAGCGCCTGGAGAGGGTGCGGGAGAGCGTTCTGAAGATTTTCATGCCTGCGGGGTCACTGGGGGGGCTAAAAAAGGAGAGTCGGTTATAGGATATCGTCTGGAGAGGAGATCTTACGCCGGCCGGTAGGCATCTTGAAAAACATGATCCCTGCATAGGCTGCGGTGTCGACCTGGTCGTCGTGTGCCCCGGTTTGGAACGCAGCGAGTTCTTCTTCCCATTCGTCGAGCCATGAGGCTGACCGGGGGTGCCAGACGGACCCATGTTCATAGTATGCGGCGACGGTCAGGGCTCGAGTGTATTTGTCGCCGTCGGGGTCAAGTGGGACCACCGGCAGGCCGCTCCGGACCGCGGTCTGGTAAGTGGTCTTCCCGAGGTTTGCAGGCTCGACGCCGATCTTTGCCGGCCGCCACTTTGCCGCCTGGCTTGTGATGTTCGCCAGGTGATCTGGGCCCTCCACCCGCGTTCTGAAGACGTCTAGGAGGAGGAGGTCTCCAGACTTGGACTTCCCCCAGGTCGAGAGGACAAACCAGTCTGCACTTGTCTTCAGGCTGCCGGCGGGATCGCAGGTCTGGAAGATGGTCAGGTACTCCCGTGCGAGGCGGCGGTCGCCCTCAGGGGCATGGAGGATGTAAACCCCCTTCTCTATGGAGTAGTAGCGGAAGAACTCACGCTTGAAGAGGCCGCCCTCCGGATCGCTGGGGTGCTGCTGATAGAGGGCATTCCATTCATAGAGAGTGGTGGAGCCCTTGGTTGCCTCCAGGTCCCCAAGGGGAAACCTCTCCGGCCAGAGGGGGGCCCCGGGGGCACGGCCGAGGGCATCGTCATCCTCGGCGAGGGCAGGGAGGTTGAAGACTTCCCACTGCTCCCCGGTGCCAGCCTCCATCTCGTGGAGGAGGTAGCCAGCGAGGTCGTCCTGATGCCAGCGAGTCAGGACCAGGATGATAGCCCCGCCAGGGGCGAGACGGGTCCTGAGAGTGGTCCTGTACCACTCCTTGACAGCTTCTCTGATGGTGGGAGACCGGGCCTCCTTCATGTTTTTGAGAGGGTCGTCGATGATGGCGATGTGGGCACCCTTTCCGGTGATCGCCCCGTCGACGCCAGCTGCAATGACAGCCCCTCTGTGGCCATCAACGCCCCACTCTTTGACCGATGAGGAACTTTTGGAGAGATGGACCCCGAAGATCTGAGGGGCAAACTCTGCAAACCGGTCCCGACATACCTCCGAATGGGATTCTGCCAGGGCTGCCCCGTATGAGGAGATGATGACGTCCCAGTCGGGATGCTTGCCGATGACCCAAGACGGAAAGGATTTTGAGATGATCTCGCTCTTGCCGTGCCTAGGGGGCATGGTCACGATGAGGCGCTTGATCTCGCCCCGCTCGACGGCCTCCAGCTTGCGGCAGAGGAAGTCCAGGTGCCTGGCCGGCTTCCAGAGGCCGTGTGACGTATGCTCAGGGTAATATGAGAGGTCGGTGCGGAGTAGGGTGTTATGGGCGAGCGATCTCACGGAGACGGGCTCTGAGGCGCTGCCGGCAGTCGTCACACATCACCCCCTCGACGATTGTCTGGAACTCGGCGAAGATGGGGTTCTGCAGGATGGTGATGTTGACCTGGTTGTCGGGAGGGAGGTCCCCGAGGAGCTTGGCCTGGAGGGCGAGCTGCTCCCGGATCTCCCTGAGGGCGAAGATGGCGGCCCTCGGGTCTTT
>NZ_JAQVNX010000059.1 GCF_028702905.1 Methanofollis sp. | reverse complement strand
ACGCGGCGATCAATATCAAGAAGTTTGCCCTGCAAGAGCAGAACCTTGTGGGGGTAGCAGGTGCGGGACGCGCCGTCGAGCCTGTGGACTCACCTCAATAGAGGGAGGATGAAGCAGGAAGCCCGGTCTTCAGGCCGGGGTAGTTCACTAGTGATTATTATCGGAATCGCCCTGTTCATTCTCAACTAGTTCCGCCCATTTCCTGGCGATGAAAGAAAGCGCAACTGAAAAAGTTCAGTGATCCCCGACACTAGCCTATCAGAACCACCCATACTTTTTGTGTGCCTGCTCGATTGACATCACCGCGAGGATCCGCACTTCTTTTTCTGGTTCGTGGATCCGGTAAAATGCAGTGTAGGTGTGGCTGATGTGAAGTCGATAGGTATCATCACGGCCTTGCACACAGAGGCGCTCTTTGTCGCTTCCATTGCCAGGATAGGGATCCTCGACAAGAGTGGAGAGTTTGTCCATGATGATCCGCTGGCTTTTTGGACTGAGGCGGCGAAGGGACTCTCCGACCTTCCGATCAATCAGAATTTTGTACGCCAAAGTCCAGCTCCACGAAGTCACCTTCTTCTTCGATGCGGTCCATGTCTTCGATGAAGCGCCGCTTCTTTTCCTGCTCGATCATTGAGGCAAGGAGATCATCATAGGTCTGACCGGGACCTTTCAGGGTAGAGAGGTCAGACCATACCCCTTCTGAGACGGGCACGCGCTTTGTTGCAGACATGGTAGGATTGTAAGTATTGATCATACTTACAATGATCGCACCACCATCCGGCGCCCCCACTTTAAACGATTACGATCCTCCGGACGTGATCGTGGGGGGAAGGACCTGTCCCCCTCTTGTTAACCGTTACACCCCCCTGATCTTTGGGGTGATCGCAACGTACGACGCCGCTTATGCTCAGTACGAAGCAGAGAGGGATGAAAATCTTCTTGTGGATCTATATGAAATCCCGGACAGCAAGGTGACGATCAACATGAATGACGCACACCGGATCGAAAGACCAGCTCGATAGTCGGTAGACGCAGATGTGGATTGGCAGAAATACGACGAGATCATGGGATTGACAGAGGGATGATGATGGCGCCGGACATGCGGCCGGTACATCCTGGCGACACGCCTTGCGCAGTGCGGTTCATCCTCCGCAGGGTATACCACAATCAACAGTGTTGATTTAAAAGTGTTGCGCCGACCATAACGAGTATCAGAGGCACAAAAAAACTCTGTTTTCAAAAAAACCCGAACAAAAGAAACAGAGCCGCCGGAAGGCTCGCACGCGCAGAAGCCACCAGAGGGCATCATTCCCGCGACAGGGGCGGGCACAAACCAACAAGCAATGTCAGAAAACATTACCCCGATGAGGCTACGATCCACGGGGCTTGAGAAAAGTGGGATAAACCCACAAATTAGCGACCTAGGCGGTACAGGGCATCGAAACAGAATGAACGCGCCTGCGGCAGGAGATCATTGATTCTTTCAAACTCCCCCACGGTCCAAGATTGCGAACGATCAATTAAACCTCTGAATACTGCACCCACTCCCCATTCTTTAAGATCCATCAGGCCAAGTTCATAAAACACAGCAATCTGTTGATTTTTCTTAGTCCCACACTCTATCAGGGTATTAAGACGCTCTAGTTCCATGGATACTGATTGAATGAGAGTATCTGACTCTCCTTCTCGGCGCCGAGGTACTACAAAAATATGGGCATCACTTTCATTAATCAGGCGTTCGCTCAATTCCCTGTCCCAAACAGACTTGCTTATCCCACCTATATTTCCACTTCCACCATCAAGATCCTCCGATATCCGGGCGTTATATCCAAGTTTCCGGAGAGAGTCGCGCAGACGGATCAGATCCTCCTTTCGGTTATTATAAAAAGATCCGTAGATTCCTATTGGGGTCTGCGCTTTGAGGGATTCTAATCGTGCAAGACGTGCATTTATGATATCGATTGTGGAGAGGGGGGTAAGCATCAAAACGGGTTGGGGTGGGTGAGGGTATTACTTTGACGGACTGATTGCTTCAGGGGGTATTGGTGATCGACACCAAGATAAACAAAAAAATTCATATCAGTTAGGAATCTATAACTGAAATTGCTGGGAGTGAGTGAATGATGAATGAGGAGGTAGTCGAGCGATATCTCAACCTCGTGCCGTTGGAAATCCGCGAGGCATTCAATGCCCTCTCAAGCGGTCAAAGATGGGCAGTATATATTGCACTGACTACTGAAGGGCAGAAATATTTCAACGAAGTGAAGGAGCAATTTGGGGCAAATCCAAACACTATGGCACCGATCCTGAAGGATCTGGTTAATGGGGGCCTTGTGGCCAGGAAGGTGCAGGTCAAGGACATAGGAGATCGCCGGAAGATCTACTACGAACCAACAGCGATGGGTACAAACCTGTTTGCTACGATTTATGAGGATCTTCTGCCTGAACGTTCACAGCAGAGCACAGAGACCACACCCGGGTTGAGTCTGAAGGACGTTATGCCGTATTACAAACAAAAGTGGGATCAAAATGATTTTAAGATTGATCAAAGTGACAATCTGCCGAATTACATCTCTCGAAGAGATATACTCTTCTATTCAATAAATACAAAAAAGACAGAAAAAATTCTCCAGAAAATAGATATCGCGGATAGGATTGACATGGCAAACTGGAACAACACACTCGAACCACTCGAACAAAACAGACTCCACGGTCCAGAAAGTGTCGGGCTAAAAATCCCGGGACCATCATATGACGTCTCGTCGAGTTCAGGCCCCCAGTACGCCGAGGTAAAAAATGACTGATCAGGAAACGAAAGAGGAGCCATCATATGCCCTGAGCAATGATCCCCAATTTAGGACGGCCTATGTAACCGGCGCCTATGGAGGGTTGGATCCCAATGGGGGTCAGATTGTATTCTATCTCGACAACTTCGAACCCAGGGTCGAGGAAAAAACAGGAGTGATGAATATCGGTAGGATTAGACGGAACCAGATCATCGACATCCGAATGTCGCCGCATCAGTTTATCTCTATCGCCGAGTGGATGATGAGCCACGCGGAAGCATACAAAAAACAAATGCAAAACGAGAAGTTACCATAAACTCTATAAGTCACCCCCTCGTTGTGGAAGTCACCACAACAAAATACTCTTTTGTGAATTATTACACGTCCGTCCTCCAGGAGTTGAAAGGGAAGACACGCAGGTTGGACGGGGGAAAGGGGGGCGCAGACACCGATCCCCCGTGTACCAGCGGAGGACTCCCCCATAACCACACATCGATCCACGACCCTTGAAAGGCAAAGGAAAAGACTTATTTTTCAGAACGGTGATGATCCGGTGCGGTGCCGCACCGTAAAAACTTCGGAAGATCTATCCTTAGAAAATACGTGCGTTGAAGGTTTCTTTTCAAAAAGGGATTAAGGAAACAGATCCTTGAAGCCGCCGGAGGGAATTGAACCCTCGACCTGCTGATTACGAATCAGCCGCTATACCGCTAAGCCACGGCGGCAGGTACTCTATCATATTGACCCCGCGGAATTATAAAGATACTCATCGGTGGGGGCCCGGACCCCCGCCTCTCCAGGGGAGGGCGAGGAAGAGCGCGGCAAGGAGGAGGGCGAGGGCCGCGGGGATGAGGAGGCGCTCCCGCAGGAGGGAGTAGGTCTGGAAACCGCCCCTCAACGCCTGACCAGCACGAGATAGACGGCCACGAGAGCGATGATGATCGCCAGACCAAAACCGGAGAAGGTCACCGTGGAGATCGCCTCGCGCAGAATCGGACTTTCAGGGCGCTCCGAGGAGAGCATGACCAGACCCGCCGCCAGGACGAAACCGGCCGCGACCATGCCGAGGAGGAGGATATTCGCGGCGTACCTGACAGAGGCGGCGAGGTCTGCCAGGTCGGCGCTCACGATGCCGATGGAGACGCCCCCGGCCGAGAGTTTCCTGAGCGTGGTGTTCGCCGTCTGCGGGAGTTCGACCGCGTCCCTGATCTGCCGGCGCACCGACGCCACCATGTGCTCCAGTCTCTCTGCCGAAAAGATCTGGCGCATACGGATCTTCCTGACCGCCGGTCCGGCCCGCGCCGGGAAATTAAACGAAGGGTCCAGATTCAGGCAGATCGAGGTGAGGAAGAGGATGACCTTGATCACCTGCATCATCGAGAGAGGGACGCGGAGGTGGTAGCGCCGGAGGGTCTCCGGGATCTCTTCCATCACCCCCCTGATATCCACCATGCCGATCTCGTACGACCCGAGGCCCCGGAGGGTGGCATAGATCTCGTCCTTGAAGAGGTCGACGGTCCCGTCCCTGGGAGCGATCCCCAGGTCGCGGTAGGCCTCGACGACCGCGTCCGTGTCCTCGTCGACGACGCCGTAGACGAGGCGGATGAAGGCGTCCCGGCGTTCGGGGCGGAGTATCCCGACGGTCCCGAAGTCGACGAAGGCGAGAGACCCGGCCCGGGTCACCAGGAGGTTGCCGGGGTGGGGGTCGGCGTGGAAGAAACCGTCCTCGAAGACCTGCTTCAGGTACACATTGAGCAGGATGTCGGCGATACGTGTCGGAGAGACGTCGAGCGCCCTGATCCCGTCGAGGTCGTCGATCCGCACCCCGTCGATGAAGGTCATGGTCAGCAGGCGGGGCCCCGAGTACGCCCAGACGATCGCGGGGACGACGACGCGGGGAAAGTCCTCCAGGTTGCGGGCGAGGGCCGCGGCGTTCTTCCCCTCCTGCACGAAGTCGAGTTCCCGCCTGATCTGGAGGGCGAACTCCTGCACGAGGCCTGTCGGGTTGTAGACGGCAAGGTCGGGGCGGTGACGCTCGACCCGCCGGGCGAGGGAGGCGAGGATCTCCAGGTCGTCCTCGATCACCTTCCTGATGCCGGGGCGCTGCACCTTGACGGCGACGACCCTCCCGTCCTTCAGGACGGCCCGGTGGACCTGGGCGAGGGACGCCGCCGCAACGGGTTCTTCATCGAAGGAGGCGAAGGCCTCGGCGATCGGGCCGCACTCCTCCTCGACGATCGGCCTGATCACCGCGAAGGGGAGGGGGGCCACCGTGTCTGTCAGCATCTCCAGTTCCTCGACAAGGCCCCGCGGCAGCACCTCGCGGCGGGTGCTCAGGATCTGCCCGAACTTGATGAAGGTGGGGCCGAGTTCCTCGATCGCCAGGCGGACCCGGCGGTACAGCGGATCGGGGGCGGCCTCCCCCGGTCCTTTCCTGATCCCGGGCCCGGCCGGAGGGGGAAAGGCGCCCTCGACAACGGCACCCAGCCCATACTTCACCAGAACGCCGACAATCTGCCGGTACCTGCCCAGCTGGCGGATCATGGCCCCGACGGAATGGGAGTACGACCAGATATATAAAACAGGCACAGGAGGTGCCGAAAAAAAGAGCGACGGGAGGGGGCGACAGTGCTTACGAGTAGCCCCGCATGGTCACGTTCGCGTCCCCGGTCTTCTCCGCAGGGGGTTGGATGGTCCCGAACTTCTCCTCATAGTCCTTCATGCTCCGGGCGAGGACGGAGAGGAGGTTCTTTGCATGTTTCGGGGTGATGGAGACGATCGCCTTCGCCCGTGCCTGGTTCGTGCCCGGGATCTCGTGGAGGAAGATGAACGTGAACTCGTCCTCCTTGTAGGCGACCTGGATGCGGTTCGCATAGACCGGGTCGAGAGTCTGGGGGAGATTGACCGCAATCTCGTTCTGAGCCATAGCATAAGATATAAACAGGTACCCATTAAGGGTTTGTGCGATGGACGTAACCGACAGGGACCGCGGGCAGGTCGGGATCGGATCGGTCGCGGCCGCCCATTTCTGCCCCCTCCGCCTGTACCTGGACAGGCAGGAGGAGAGGGAGGAGCCGCCGCGGTACGCGGTCTGCAAGCAGGTCTCGTACCACCTGGGCACGCCCTTCGACCCGGGCGAGGTCTGGGAGGAGGTGCTCGCCGTCCTCCCCCATGCGGGCGAGGAGGAGCACCACCTCTTCGCGCAGTGCATGGAGAACTGCCGGGATAAAGAGTGGATTCTTTTTTCGGACTTCGACGTCCAGGTCTCCTCGGAGCGCCTGGGGATCAGGGGCGTCGCGGACAAGGTCGACCCGGCCCTGCCGGGCTTCGCGATCACGCGGGCGGGCGAGGCGCCGAAGGCCGGCGTCCATGCCGCGGACAGGCTGCGCGTCGCCTGCTACACCGCGTGCGTGCAGGACTCCCTCGGACTCGAGGTGGAGGGCGGGTGGGTGGAGTACGTCCCCTCGGGCGTGATCCGCTTCTGCACGCCGGGCCCGCGGGACAGGCGGGCGATGATCCGGGCGATCGCCGCCGCGAAGATCGTGGACGAGGGGCGGATACCGCGAAAGCCCCTCAACCCCCCGTGCACCCGGTGCCCGCACCAGGAGAGGTGCGCACCCGGACCGCGGAGGCTTTCGGAGTTGTTGTGAGTGAGTCGGCGTGCCTGTGCCAGAGGGCTACGCACCTTGAAATGAGGATAGGACGAGGAACGGGAGTACAGAAAATTCAGAGGAGGGAGATACCCATCTCGTCCCTATCCTGAGATCGGGGGAAATGAGCGTCAGCGAATTCGAGAAATACGGGAAAATCGAAGATTATCCTGTTCTGGCAAATCTCGGATTTGCCGTTGACCGTAGGTTTTCGCTGCCGGGGGCGGTAGTCCCCCGGAAGAGACACCGATCCACTACCTTCCCCACACCCTCCACCGGGGGACTCCTCGCTATCGCTCGTCCAGCGAAGACTTCGTCTTCTCGACTCCCTTCGGTCGTTCCCCCAGACCCCCGATCTCAGGATAGGACGGGGGAAGAGCGAACCCGAGATCCTGAGGAGGGAGAGTGCCGTATCCCTGCCTATCCTGAGCGGGGGTCCGGGGGCGTAGTCCCCCGGCACAGGCACGCCAGAACAGGATTTCACATAGCCGAATTATTCAGGATTATCCATAATGGGCGATCGGCCCGCCCCCGTACAAAAAAAAGAGATCAGCCCTGTTCCATCAGCGTCTTCGAGAGAATATACTCGCCCTTCGCCTCGCGGGTCGTGCCGACGATGAGCCACTGCGTGTCGCCGTGCTGTTCAAGGACACCCTGCGCCTCGATCGTCTCGCCCGCGAGTGCCTGGCCCGAGTAGGTGTGGGTGAAGGAGATGACGCGGGAGACCGTCTCGTGCTCCACCTCGTAGACGGCGGGCGCGTCGAAGGCGTGGGAGGCGTCTGTCACCGTCGCCTCGATCGTCGCCCGGCCGAGCACCCTCCCCTTCCCGGCCGGTGCCGAGGCGAGGGCATCATATGCCCGCGTATACAGCAGGTCGAAGTAGGTGCCGCCGAACTCGCCGCGGTTCCACTTCCTCCCCTCGTGGAGGACGAAGGCGTCGAAGGAGATCTCCGGGACGCGCTTCGTGTAGACCTTCCGCCACATCTCCTCGCTCATCGCCGGGACCTTTCCGGCCGCGACGAGGCGCTTCAACTGCGCCTGCGCCGAGAACCAGGCCGGCCCGTAGACGACCAGGTCGATGTCCGAGGCCCCGTTCTCCACGCCGAGGAGGCGGGAGCCGGTGCAGCCCACGCTGCCCGCCGGGAGGTCGAAGAGGGAGAGGAGGCGCTTCACTCGTTCATCGCGGGATGCGATCCAGTCGATCCTCTCGTCGGGCTTGTAGACCCGCACGATGTCCGCGGGCGGCACCCGGTGGAGGTCGTCGAGGTACTCGGGCTTGTGCTCCCTGATATACTCGAAGGCAGGCCCGAAATCGAGTTTGGAAAAGTGCCTGCCCGCGGGGTCGACGCGCTTCCCCGCCGGGTCGGGGACGTACCTGAGGACGCACCCCACCCTCTCCGCATTGTCGTAGGCCGAGACGGCGTAGATCAGGCCGTCCCTGTCCTCGACGAAGTCGCGCAGCCGGATCGGCGTCATGCCCTCTCCCGGAAGAATTCTCCCACCTCCTCGATCTGTGCGCCGGCGCGGATCACCGTCCTGTTCACCAGGTCCACCACCGTGCTCGGCGTCCCCGGCAGCCTGCCCCCGTCGATGAGGAAGTCGTGGGGGACGTGGACGTCGTTGACCGTTACCGGGTCGGCGGCGCCGTGGATGTTCGCCGAGGTCGCCGTGATCGGGGCGTCAAACTCCCTGATGATCGCCAGGGGCACCGGGTGGTCGGGGATGCGGACCCCGATGAGGCCGGTGCCGACGGTGAGGATCTCGGGGAGACAGGACTTCGCCTTCAGGATGACGGTCACCGGACCCGGGAGAAAGCGGTCGACGAAGGCGTCGGCGAACCTGTCCACGAAGGCGATCGCGCCGAGCATCTCGATGTCGGAGACCGAGACCGAGACCGGCATGGACCGTGGGCGGATCTTCGCCTCATACACGCGCTCGATTGCATATTCGGAGAAGGCATCGGCCCCGAGGCCGTAGATCGTGTCTGTCGGGTACACGACGAGACCGTCGCGCCCGAGCACCTTCACAGCCTGATGAATAATCGTTTCGTCCATCTCAGAACTCCCGTCCGCAGACGCGATAGATATCGAAGACCGCACGCTTCGAGACGTGCATCACTGCAAAGACGCCGGCCTGGATAGGGTCGGTGACGACGAGGTCGGCGTGTTTCGGGACGCTCCCCGCCATCTTCAGGGCGATGACCGGGATGCCCGCGGCCCGCACTTTGTCGACGGCCCCGGAGATCGTCCCGCCCATCAGGGAACCGGCAAGCACGAGTATAGAGGCTCTCGGGAGGCGGGCGACGGCGTCGACGGCCTCTGCAAGGTCTTTCTCGCCGACCAGGGGGATCGTGTCCACCGAGATCCTCTCGCCCCTGATATTGTGTCTGTCGGCCTCGTTCACAGCGCCGAGGGCCACCTGCGCGACCTGGGCCCCGCCACCGATGATGATGACTCTGGAGCCGAAGATTCTGGAGAAGGTGTCGTGGGTCGAGACATGGCGGACTGTCGGGATCGTCAGGAGACCGGAGATCGCGTCCGCGATGCCGCCGGCGCACTCGACCTCGAAGTAAAAGAGCGCCTTCCCGGCGTCGGAGCCGGATGCCATGATCGACTGCTGGACGGTGAGCACGTTCGTCGCGTTCGCCGCCATCACCGCGGCGATGTCCCTGAGGACGCCGGGCTGGTTGTCGGCGATGATGCTGAGAGCGTGGAGTTCCACGATATCGAGCGATTGCAGATGTTCAGACTCTTCCATACCCGCTGAGACAGGCCCCAATCGTTGCCGGACCTGCCCCCTCCCTCTTTGAGGAGTATTTGAATCCGGACAACATAAGGTGTGTGGTGCGGCAATTCTCCACGGATCGGCGGATACGGCCGGAGGTGCGCGGGGTGTGCCGCCTTTCACCGGCGTGGCAGAACAGGAAAAAAGGGCTCTGGTGAATCGCTCATGAAACATTCGCTTCAGGAGGATCTCCAGAGCCGAAAAAACACAGGATGCCACGCGTGGCGCCAGGGGCGTGGCCGTCACCCGATGAAAAGGGAGGATATGCCTGATACCAATCGCAGCGGCCAGGCCGAATGCGTTCAAATTGATGAACAGGGAAAAATAAAAACGAAAGGTATAATAACAAATCCGATAATCAAGGGAGAGATGTCTCCCCCATCCATAGAGATCAGCGACGAGGCATACCGGCGCCTGCTCAGTGCCAGAAAGGGAGAGGACGAGGATCTCTCCGGGGTGATCCTGAGAAAAATCCCCGACCCCGTGCGGATCGCCGAGATCATCGCCGAGACGCATCCGGAGAGCGAGATCGCCCGTGCTCTCCGGAGGATCTATCGGGAACGGGACGAGTGAGATCCGATACGACCTCCTCTTCCCCGATCCTGTCCATCATATTTCCGAATCTCTCCCCCTTTTCTGCGTGGCAGGCAAAATAGTCGATGACCCTGCGGACGAAGGCCGGGACGTCCGCCGGCGCGAGGGGACCTGCGGCGCGGACGCCCGTCCTGATGTGGCGGCCCGCCATGCCGCCGAGATAGACGACGACACCCCTCGTCTCCGCCGTCACCGCACCTGCCGGGCAGACGGCGATACAGTCACCGCACCCGATGCAGGCGTTGGCCGAGAAACGGATTGTGCCGTCGACGACGGCGGCCCCGCCCTCCCGGCAGACCTTGGCGCAGGCGCCGCAGAGGGTGCAGGCCTCCGGGTCGAAGACGGGGTACGCCTCGCCCATCAGCCCGATATCGTTGAACCGGACCCTCGCACAGTTGTTCGGGCACCCGGCGATCGCGATCTTCAGTTTTCTCGGCAGGGCGCGGCCGCCGACACTCTCCTCGACGGCACGGGCGAGGGCCTGGGTGTCGACGATGCCGTGGCGGCAGAACGTCCCCTTGCAGGCGACGACCGACCTGACGGTTGCGCCGGTGCTCCCGACGGCAAGGCCGGCGTGTTCGAGGGCCTCGACGGCGGCGGGGACGTCCTCGCGCCTGACCCAGGGAACCTCGGCATTGAGCCTGAGAGTCAGGGCGACATCGCCCCGCCCGAACCTCCTCGACACCGCGGCGACCGCCTCCATCTGCTCAGCCGTCAGGACGCCTGCCGGCGCCCGCACCCGTATCGAGACAAAACCCTTCTCCTTCTGCGGCAGGACGCCGCCCCCCGTTCTCTTTGTCGTGCCGGTCATCAGTGATCTCAAAGAGTATGGGGCCGGAAGGGCATCAATCCTGCCCGCAAATGCTATGAGGGGGGAGACCGGCATATGCGCATGCACCGGATCGTCGCCGCCGAGAAGCACCTCGACAGGATCGAGGTGAGGTACAGGAAAGAAGGAGAACTGAGACGGAGGTGCTACACCTTCGAGGAGGTGATCGCCATGGAGATCAACGCCCTCGACCTCCTCGACCGTCCGGGGGACTATGCCATAGACCCGGAGAAGAACCGGATCTACGAGCACTATCTCTGATCAGCCATGGTGGCCGGAGACCCAGCGGGTGTCCCCGCCCTTCACCGTCTCCTTCTTCCAGATGGGGACGCTCTCCTTGATCCGTTCGAGGACGTACTCGCAGGCCGCGAACGCCTCCTGCCTGTGGCCGGCGCCGACGATGATCAGGAGGATGTTCTCGCCGACCCTCAGTCGCCCGGTGCGGTGGATGATGTCCACCGATTCGACGGGGAACGTCGCAAACGCCTCGTCCCGGATCGCCCCGAGTTCGGCGCGGGCGACCTCCTCGTAGGCCTCCAGTTCCATGCCCTCGATCTCGTCGTCCCGCACCACGCCGAGAAAGGTGACCAGCGCACCCATCGACGGCTTTCTCGCCCGTGCGATCATCTCGTTCACGTCGAAATCGTCACGCGTCAGTTCTATCATGGACACACCTTTTCATGCAGATGGCCGCAGGCCGGGCACTTCGGCTGTCTTTCCATGGCGATCGTCTCCATCGTGGAGTTCGTCCCGTCCCAGAGGAGGAGACGGCCGGCAAGGAGGTCGCCGGTCCCGGTCAGGTACTTGATCACCTCGTTCGCCTGCACGAGGCCGATGACGCCGGGTGTCGTGCCGACCACCGGGAAGGTCTCCTTCGGCGGCGCCGTCGGGAAGATGCAGCGGAGGCACGGGGTCTGTTCCGGGATGATCGTCGTCGCCTGCCCGAAAAACCCGGAGATCGCACCGTGGACGAGGGGGATGCCCCTCGCCAGGGCGACCTCGTTGAGGAGGTAGCGGGTCTCGAAGTTGTCCATGGCGTCCACGATCACGTCTGCGTCGCCGGCGAGGTCGGCGACATTGGAGGCGTCGATGACGACCCGCGCCGTCTCCACCTCGATCTCCGGGTTGACGGCGGCGAGTTTCTCGCCGGCCGAGGCGACCTTCGCCCGCCCCACATCTCTGTCCCAGTGGAGGACCTGCCTGTTCAGGTTGGTCGTCTCCACGGTGTCACAGTCCGCGATCCTGATATGACCGATGCCCGCGGCGGCGAGGTACAGGGCGACAGGGCACCCGAGGCCGCCCGCACCGGCGACGAAGACCGTCGCTCTTTTGAGTTTCTCCTGCCCCTCCTCGCCGAAGAGCATCGTCTGCCGGCGGTAGCGTTCGCGTTCGTGCTCACTCAGCATCGCCGCCGGCCTCCTCGTGGGCGGCGTGGCCGGTCTCGGGCCGGGGTTCGAGACCCTGCTTCCTCCGGTAGTCGTTGATCGCCGCGTGGATGCCCTCCTCGGCGAGGACGGAGCAGTGGAGTTTCTGCGGCGGGAGGCCCTGCAGTGCCTCGGCCACCGCTTTGTTCGTGATCTCCCACGCCTCGTCCACGGTCTTGCCCTTGATCAGTTCGGTCGCCATGCTCGACGAGGCGATCGCGGCGCCGCAGCCGAAGGTCATGAACTTCACGTCCTCGATGCGGTCGTCCCGAATACGCAGGAAGATCTTCATGATGTCGCCGCAGGTCGGGTTGCCGACCTCGCCGACGCCGTCGGGGTCCTCCATCTCGCCCACGTTTCTCGGGTTCATGAAATGGTCCATCACTGTCTCGTTGTACATCATACACCTCCGTTCCGCGCCGCATACAGGGGCGACATGCTCCGCAGTCTCTCGACGATCGTCGGGAGCACCTCAAGGACATGGTCCACGTCCTCGTCGGTGGTCAGGTCGCCCAGGGTGAGGCGGAGCGACCCGTGGGCCGTCTCGTGCGGGAGACCGATCGCGAGGAGGACGTGCGAGGGTTCGAGGGACGCCGAACTGCACGCGCTCCCGGTCGATGCGCAGATGCCGTGGGCGTCGAGCATGAGGAGGACGGACTCGCCCTCGATGTAGCGGAAACTGACATTGAGGTTGTTCGGGAGGCGCTGCGTCGGGTGGCCGTTCAGGATGGTGTCCGGGA
>NZ_JAQVNX010000058.1 GCF_028702905.1 Methanofollis sp. | reverse complement strand
GGCAGACCGAAGAAGGGGGAGAGGCCGGGCATCATGGCCCTGATGCGCCAGATGGTCATGAGATAAGAAGGGAAAAACGAGAAGTGGTGTTGAAGGACACCATCATTATTTTTCGGGGGTGCTGGTGAAGTGTTGGATGAGCGTCAGGAGTCGTTCACCATAATCTTAACGAAAATTCCATCAGAGCCGATATAAATATCTCCTTCACGGAAGAATTCGTCATTTTTCATCTTGGAGACGTCGATGTTTTTGAGGAGATTTGTTCTATTATCACTCTTCGTATCTTCTCCGAGTTCCCACTCTCTCACCTGCTCGAATACATCCTTTGCGATACCGATGCAACAACATTTTTTACAGGAGGGGTCGCAGAGAATTTTTTTATAGAGAAATTTCTTGGTTTTCGATGTATCAGAATCTTTAGCAGAGTCTTTAAAGAATTCATAGAATGGCTTATAATAAAATTTCTGGATACCCCGCGGCGTTACATCAATTTTTATCGATTCTTTGGCTACATCCTCGGGATCATGGAGGTCAACAGAAAATGAAGAGCGCAGATACGTTATACAATAGTTCTTTGTGATCTTTGTTTCTCCATGTACACTTTCAACAACGCCAATCTGATTCTTGTATTGTTGTCTCAGACTACTCCATGCAGTTCTCTGGAGGCCCTTTGCTTCAATAACATGCCATCCCTCGCCGAGGACTGGATCGTCTCCATAACCAACAAGATCAGGCAGAGATTTCGTATTGGAGGGAGTAACCTGCAATGCCCCGCTCACCTTCATCAAACGGGCATGAGCCATCCAAGGGGCACGAAGAACCTGATCCGCTGCTAGTTTTGCAAATGTCATTCCCGTCCAGTACGAAAGAACTCCTTTTTCACTCGGATCGAGGGTATGATAACTATCTCTCAGTTTAATTTCATTATTCTGGAAATCCACGACAGAAAGGATGGCAAACCATTTTTGGAGGGCAAACGCTGGTGTGTCCAATATATTCTGGGTAAAGGCCACAGGGGATGGTGCGCCGACGGTCAGTGCTGCCCACAAGAGAGCGGACTCTGAACAATTGAGATGATCGACATTATTACGATCGATAGAAACATTGTTTTCATCCAACCAGCGGAATGGAATCTCCATGTACGCTCTCATGATCCATACCCTCTATTTCTAAAATAATGATTTTTCAAACCTCTCACGAAATTTACATTCTTCTATTATACCTGATTGTGGTGGAGTTCGATATCCTATCCTAAATTATCTTCGATATCGCTTTTGATCAGCGGTACGCAATGCTGTGCAGTAATCCTATCAGTGATCTCCATATCTCCGTCGAAGATTCCCAATGCTGCTGTTTTTCTTAATCTTTATGCAGATTTTTCAAGATATTCAAGCAATGGGAGTCGGTTCGACCCAGCATGGATGAATATCCTGCCAAAAAAGAAAGAGTAGAGATCTCTACCCGATCACCACATACGCGAGCACCGACAGCAAAAACGCCACCAGCAGCACCGCAAGGGAGAGGGGCGGTATGAAGATGAGCATCGCGTTCACCGTGCTCGCAAGTTCCGAGATACGGTTCGACCCGAAGACCAGCACGTCCTGGCACCACCCCGTGGCCGCCGCCACCTTCGCCTCCGCCAGGTCGTCGACCGCCGCCCGCACCGCCTCGGCCGCATAGGGCGCGAGCGTCTCCGGCGGGACACGGAGGCCGACCGGGTTCTTGCCGCTGATCGTGTTCACGCTGTGCGAGTCCGAGGTCATCACCTCGCACTCGTCCACAAGACCCCGCACCGCCTCGAAGACCGCCGGGCGGAGGGCCTCGACCGTATTGTTCCCGTCGAAGAGGATATATGCCGTCTTCTGCCCGGCACACTCGACGACCAGGGCCTGGACGCCGATGTCGCCGATCCCCTGCTCGCGCGTGAACGGAAGGACGACCCGCCCCACACCTGCCCTGAAGGAGTGGACGGCCCTGCCCGCCGCCTCCGTGATCCCCTTCCCGGCCGCGGCGAGGTAATCGTTTCCGACCGCCGACCCGAGATGGACAGGGGACGCCACCTCTGCCATGCAGTTGTGGGCATCAACAAAGGCGCAGTGCGCGAAGTGGCAGTGGGCCTCGGCCATCACCGTCATCCCGATCGCAAAGTCCAGGTCCTCGGTCTTCTGCGGCCAGCGCGTCGAGACCATCAGGAGAGCGTCGCCGAGGGGCTGGCAGAGAACCTCCACGGAACCGCTGCCCGTACGATACGACCGCCCGGCGAAGGACGCATACCTGGCCCCGTCGAGGGACTGACGCATCGCCGAGATGATCTTCTCCGCCTCGGACTCGGAGACCAGGTTGAAGTCATGGGTCGAACACCCGTGGGCCGTGAGCACCTCCTCCTCGAAGGCGTCGTGGATCGACCGGGTCAGCATGCTGCCGCCGATCTCGCCCATCGGGCCGGGATGGACATTCGGGACCGTGAAGAGGATCTCCTTCTTCCCCTCCCGCCTGAAGGCGAGAGTCGCCTGCGGGACAGAGACCTCCTCCCCGATCTCCTTGAAAAAGTCCTCCATGCTCTTCGAACCATCGGTCATGTGCTCGATGAAGGTGTTGATGAAGTTGAACGCGCTGATATGGAAGGCCTTGTTCAGCGGCCTCTCGACAAACCAGACGAAGAGCAGGCACCCGAACCCGAAGACCAGGTGGAGGACCACACCGAGGACCAGGTAGCCCGGCCCGAAGGGAATGCTCGCAAAGATGATGCCGAGAGCGCTCTGCGGCAGCGCCGGGAGAAAGACGCGGGACAGGCGGTAGTCGGCAATCGCCGCCATGACAAGCAGCCTGATCGCGAAGACAAAGCCCATCGCTATCGCGAAGGAGAGGGGGAGCAGGTCGGCGTATCCGACGACGACCGGCAGCACCGTGATGATGATCGCAAAGACCGTCCCTGCCGCGGCAAGCAGGGCGGAACGGTTCCAGGTGATCATCTTTCCCCTGCTCCGGATCAGGGGCCTGGTGAGGAGAGTCGCCAGGACCGCCGGGAGGGTGAATGCAAGGGTTCCGAAGAAGGGGTGGACCCAGCCGGCCCTGAAACTGGCCGCATCGATGAGGAGACCGAGGATAATGATGATCCCGAGGGACCTGGGCCATGACGGGGCAGTGAAGATGTACCGGGAGAGCCCGGCCATCCTCACGTCGCTGCCCGTATCTGTGTCGTTCATGCAAATCCCTTGAGGATCAGTTCGTGCCGCCCTGCCTCCGACCTCCGTTCGCCCGAGGCGTAGGTGAGCGGGCGGGAGAAGAACGGTGCATTGAGGGTGAGGGTCTCGTATTCACCTCCCTCCCCCGCGGGATTGATACGGTAACGTTCTTCAAGGGCGAGGAGGCGGTCCACCGTCGCTCCGTCGATGTGCGTGCCGAGGAACTCCTCGGTGAGCCCTTCGGCGGCGCAGACCACGATGATGGCGTCGAGGCGTGCCGCCACCTCGCGGAGGAGAGCGGCATAGTCCATGTGCCAGAGGGGAGCATAGAGACGGACACCAAGGCGCCCCGCGATCGCCTCCAGGCGGGAACGCTGGTACGTCGAGGCGACCGCGCCGGTGATCAGGCCCTCGATATCGAGGTTTGCAAGACCCTCTTCCATTTCAAGAGTCTCTTCCTCTTTTTTTCCGGCCGATGCAATCTCGTAGTACTCCATGCCCGCCACCTCTGCCATCACGCGGACGGCGTCGAGGTTTGCCGAGTGGAACATGTACGAGTGAGGGTTCGCCGGCCTGACAGTCACCAGAGTCGTCACCTCAAGGCCGGCGTCGATCGCCTTCTGGACCGCAAGGACCGAGTCCTTTCCCCCTGATGTCAGCGCTGCCCATGCCAATGTTATGCCTCCTTTTCGATGGGTCCGAAATACTGCGCGTGCCGCCCGGCCATCCTCTCCCAGGTCGGGAGATTGGTCTGGCACCCGACCTGCTCGACGACGAACGACGCTGCCGTCGTCCCGATCGTGCAGCAGCGGAGGGGTGCGTACCCCCGCTGGTACGCGGAGAGGAAACCAGCCCTGAAGGCGTCGCCGGCCCCTGTGGGGTCGGCCATCTTCACCCGGATCGCGGGGACCATCTGCTTTTCGCCGCGGACGCAGAGCATGCACCCCTCGGCGTCCATCGTGATGACGGCGATCTCCACCCTCTGTGCCAGGTCGGAGACGCTTGTCCCGAGCACCTCGGCCATCGTCGCCGCCTCGTGCCTGTTCGCAAAGAGGATGTTGATATTGTCGAGGATTGTCTCGAACTGCTCCCGCGAGTACTTCAGGATGTCCTGACCCGGGTCGAAGGACGCAAACTCGCTCTTCTCCGCGACCCTGACATTGAAAGACGGGTCGGCCGTCGCCATATGCACGAACTCAAGTACCGGGGCATCGGCCTCCGCAAAGACCGCCGAAGCCCCCCAATCGAAGTAGGTGATCTGGTCGCCGGCAAGGTCGTTGAACATGAAGGCTGTCGCCGTCGGCCGGTCAGGGACAAAGAAGAACCGGCGTTCAATACCGAGTTCTTCCATCCGCCTCTCGTACGCGCTTCCCGGAAAATCAGACCCGACCGCGCTCACCAGGGTGCACCGCTCGCCGAGAGTGGCGATGCCTGCCGCGATGTTTGCCGCCCCGCCGCCAAAGAAGATATGGTGGTCAAGGGTGTAGGTGGAGGTGTGTTTCTCGGGAAAACGGGGTACCCTGCAGATGTGGTCGATTGCTGTATGGCCGACGACGCTGATCATGACTCCTGCACATCCGTCACTTTGAGCGGCACCGTACCCAGTGCCCTGCCGATGACCGACTTCGCAATCCGTGTTGCGTGTTCGGTGGACTCGGCGTTGAAGACCTTCATTTCAAGGGTAAGGCCCACAAGGGCCGTGTTGGCCACGACAAGCGCGCAGTTCAGGTCTTCTTCGCAGAACGGGCACTGGATCGATCCTGCTTCGACCTCGACAAACTTTGCCGAGGGGTTGAGACGCTTCCCTGCCTCGCTGATCGCTATGCCGATGGCGTCGTCAAGGGACTTGACGTCCTTGACGACCCATGCAGATTCAAGTGTAACGCAATAATCGGTCATGATATTACCAGGTCTCTGTGTGCACGTGCTCGCCGACCGGCATCCTTTCTGTCCGTGCGGCAGGGACTGCACCCTTCCCGACCGCAAGGAGCGAGATGGGGCGGATATGGGCCGGCATGTTCAGCACTTCCCGCACCGCATCGTCATCAAACGCCCCGGTCCAGCAGGACTGAAGGCGGAGGGCGTGCGCCGCGAGCATCATGAATGTACAGGCAATGGTTGCGTCCTCAAGAGCATAAAGAATGCCCCGCTCCCCGTAGCGGGACATCGATCTGACATAGTTGGCGCAGATCACAAAAATGACCGGCGCTTTTTCGATATGCTCCTGGCCGAATGCCGCTTCGGCAAGGGCTTCGCGCTGGTCCTCGGACCTGACGACGATGACGTCCCATGCCTCCCTGTTCCCGGCGCTCGGCGCCGCTGACGCGGCCTTCAGGATTGAGGATATCTCCTCTTCGGTGACGGGTTCGTCCCCGTACTCCCTCACCGACTGGCGGGACTCAAGGAATGCGAGGAATTCAGAGGAGTCCATGTGCGGCGAGCGCCTCCCAGGACTCCTGAGCAACGGTTGTGGTGGCAGAGACTGCCTCTGCGACTTTCGGTATCGCCTCGTCGAGGTTCCCGCCCTCGACCATGGATATCGTTGCATTCAGGGCCTTGACAGCCTTCTGGAAAGATGCGTGGTGTGTGCTCTCGCGGGCGAACTCGATCTCCGACCTGATCCCCTCGAGCATGAGGAGCACCATCTTCTTTCCACCTGCCTTCTCAATCTCGGAAAATCCGGTCAGGCCGGCAATAAGTTTTGAAGCGAGAATCAGTTCTGATTTCGCTCTTTCGCCGTACTGATAGTTCAAAACAGCAGTCTTTGGATCCATACAATGAATGGATGCCGGAGATATAAAAGATGATTCGGGAGGTGATCCCGCTGATTATCTCGACTTCTGCTTCACGCCCAGTGCCGAGACCTTTGCACGCGCCATGCGCCTGCGGATCTTGGGGTCGGCAACTTTCGGCTGTCCACGGGCACCGCCCCTGCCGCCGCGACGCGGGCCTCCCCGGCCGCGTCCCTGCTGGCGTTCTGCCTGAGCGACGATCTTTCTGAGTGCTGCTGCCGCCTTAAAGCGCTGGTTCGGTCCCGGCTTCTTGAAAGTCGCCTCTTGTGCTCTGACCAGGCGGATCTTGCCTGCGACATTCTTCACCTGTGCCCAGGTGGTGGTTCCTGTTTTTCCCATAATCGAACTCCCTATATATTTACTCAGCCGGTGGTTTAAAGATGTTGCTCAGATCACCCGCGAAATCTCGGACCTGAGCACCTCACTCACCTTCTTTCCGTCGACTTTGCCGCGGGCCTCGTCCATGACAAGTCCCATCAACGGGCCGAGGGCACGCATGCCCTTCTCCCTGACGAATTCCATTCTCTCCGCGACGATCTTCCTGGCGATCGCGGTGAGTTCTGCGTCGGAGATGCCGCCGGCGTGGCTCTCGATAGCCTGTGCCGTGGCTGTTCCGGCTGCGATCTCGGTGAAGATCTCGGGGATCGCCTCCTTGGCGACCCCTTCCCTCTCCACGGCGAGGAGGACAGCGAGCACGTCGTCGTCCGTGATCTTTTCGACGGCGATGCCGTCACGCGCCAGTTCCTTGAGGGTGGCCAGGATCGTCCGTGCGGCCAGGTTCGGCCTGATGCCGGCGTCGATCGCCGCCCTGAAGAGGGGCAGGCTTTCCGCGTAGGCGACCTGATGGGCGACGGCCGGGTCGAGGCCGAGGTCGCTCTCGAAGCGCCGTGCCAGATCGGAGAGGAGTTCGGGCACCCTGACCTCCTCCCAGAGGGCGTCGGTGATCGCCACAGGGAAGACGTCGGTCTCCGGGTACATCCGTGCGGCGCCGGGCAGGGGCCGCATGTACGCCGTGCTCCCTTCTTCGAGCATCTTCCTCGTCTCCTCGGGGATGCCCTCGAAGGCGAGGCGGGCGCGGTGCTGCGCCTGCTTCACGCCGCATGCGGTCTTCTCCTTCGAGCCCGAGACCAGGATGACCGCATCCTCGTCGGCGGCGCCGAGGTGCTCGCGCAGGCGGGCCACCTCCTCCGCGGTCACGCCGTAGGCCGGGAGTTCGTCGGTGTGGAAGAGGCCGCCGAGACCGCACTTCTTCACGTAGTCCGAGATCTCGGAACCGAGCCTCCTGCCGGGCTGGATCTCCCGGCCGACCAGGCCCGCGAAGCCGGGGAGGACGAACGCCCTGATCATCTTCGCCTTCTTCAGGATCGAGGACTGTGTCCCGGCAAAGAGGGGGGTGACGTCATAGGTCTCCTCGCCGACCGAGGCCTGGCGGGCGCGGAGTTCGTCGCGGATCGCGAGCAGGTTCGTCTGTCTCTGCGCCTCGCGGCGGACGACCTCGGCGATGAGGTCGAGTTCCTGCACGCCCTTGATCTCGACCCGCGCCCCGTCCCTGATCGAGACATTGATGTCCTGCCTGATGGTGCCAAGGCCCCTCTTCACCATGCCGGTGGAGCGGAGGACCATGCCGATGTACTCGGCCGTCGTCTGCACGTCCTCGGGGGTGTACATGCAGGGGGAGGTGGTGATCTCGACGAGGGGGATGCCGAGGCGGTCGAGGGAGAAGGTGTCCCCTTCGACGCGCTGGGCCGCCTCCTCCTCCAGGCAGATCGTCTCGACTTCGCCGCCGTTCGGCAGGACGCCGCCCACGGCGACGAGGGCCGTCCTCTGGAAGCCGCTCGTGTTCGAGCCGTCGATGACGAGTTTGCGCATGGTGTGCACCTGCTCGACAGGGTGCATGGCGAAGGTCTTCGCCACCTGGAGGGCGATGCCGAGGGCCTCCCTGTTCATCGGCGCGGGCGGTTCCTCGTCGTTCTCCACGAGGCAGGTGGTCGGGTAGGTGAGGTAGTGGAACTGCCGCCTGTCCATCATCTCCTCGGCCGCCGCGCGGTCGATCTCGCCCATCTCGGAGACGGTGGCGTGGAGGTACCGGAAGAGTTCGCCTGTGTGCTCCTCGGTCTTCTGGAGAGTCGTCGGGCAGTGGCAGAAGAGTTTCTCCGCGGTGTCGAGTTGCTGGTGGATCTCGATGCCGGCCTTGAGGCCGAGGGCTTTAAAATCCATAGTCTGACCTCCTCCTGATCTCGCCTTTCAGGTTGGTTGTCATCATCTTCCCTGCCTTTTCCTGGTCTTTTTCGTTCCCGAGCACCCACATCATCTTGGTGAGGGCGGCCTCGGGGAGCATGTCCTCGCCCTCGATCACGCCCGCGGCGAGGAGGTCGCGGCCCGTGTCATAGACCCGGTCGCAGACCCGGCCGTTGAGGCACTGAGAGGTCATGACGACGGTCGTGCCGGCGTCGACGAGGTCTTTCAAGGCCCCGATGCAGGGGGTGGAGACATGGCCGAGGCCGGTGCCGGCGATGACGAGGCCCTTGTAGCCCTCGTACGCCCGGATCATCTCGGGGGCCATGCCCGGATAGAAGTAGAGAAGGCCGCAGCGCTCTTCGAGGCTGTCCCTCAGCACGGGTTCGGTCTCCCGCCGCCGCACCGCCTCGTCGGAGAGGGTGACGGCGAGGGACGGGTAGGCCACGCTCCCGAGCGGGGCCATGTCCAGGCTCTGGAAGGCGTCCCTCCGGGAGGTGTGCATCTTCCGCACCCGCGTCGCCCTGTGGATCGCGCAGGCGTCGTCGTTGGTGGTGGCGTGCATCGCCACCGCCACCTCGCCGAGGTCGCTCCGTGCGGCCGCCGCGGCGCAGAGGCCGTTCATGATGTTGTCGCTGCTCGGGCGGTCGGCAGAGCGCTGGGAACCGACAAAGACCACCGGCACCGGGGTGTCGAGCATGTAAGAGACGGCGGAGGCCGAGTAGGCCATCGTGTCCGTGCCGTGTGTGACGATGACGCCCTCGGCGCCGTCCTTGACCGCCGCGTGGATTGCCCGCGCCAGGTCCTGCCAGATGCGGGGGGTCATGTTCTCGGAGAGGATGGTGGCGAGCACCTCCGAGCGGTACCGGGCCAGGGAGGAGAGGCCGGGGATCGCACGGAGGATGTCGTCCGCGGTGAACTGGCTGGTCACCGCGCCTGTCCGGTAGTCGATCCTGGAGGCGATCGTCCCGCCTGTGGAGATGATCGCAAGTGCGGGGAGGGAGTCGTCCTGCGTGACGACGGGCGCCGCCGGTGTCGCCGGTGCCCCGGCCGCCTTCACGAGGGTGCAGCCCGCCCTGTCCACGCCGATGTTGTAGCCGCTCTTCATCTTGAGGACCGCCATGCCGTCGCGGTCCGTGATATAGGTCCCTTCCACCGGGTGGCCCCGGCAGGACGCGGCGACGAGGTCGCCGGTCGCGAATGTCTCACTCATGCTCTGCCATCCTCTCTGCTTCTGCAATCAGCCGGGTGACGGCCGTATTCTCGGCCTCCCTGCGGGAAGAGACGAGGGCCATGTCGGCCGCAAGTTTTTCCTTCCTCTCGGTGCAGGCCCGCCCGGTCTCCGCCGGCGCCGGGCCGCCGATGGCCCCGCGTTCGGCGACGGAGACAGCCGGGTCGAGGGCCGCCGCGATCCTCATCCCGGTGAGGCCGCGCTCCCTGAGGGAGAGGCCTGCAACCTCCTCTGCCGCCGCCTCCAGGGTGGGGAGGTCGAGGGCGCCCATCTTCACGGCCCTGCCGACGATGGAGTGCGCCGTCCTGAAGGGGAGGCCGAACTCCCGCACCATCACGTCGGCGAGTTCGGTCGCGGTCGAGAAGCCCTTCCCCGCTTCCTCGGCCATCCTCTCGGTGTTGAAGGTGGCCGTCCTGATCAGGCCGGCGAGCACGACAAGACACTCCTCGGCCGCCTCGACGCCCCGCCAGAGGTGGGGGGTGAGTTCCTGGAGGTCGCGGTTGTAACTCATCGGCAGGCCCTTCGTGATGGTGAGGGCCGAGACGAGCGCCCCCGCCACCGTCCCGGTCCTGGCACGCATGATCTCAGCGGTGTCCGGGTTCTTCTTCTGGGGCATGATCGAACTCGTCGAGGAGTAGCCGTCGGCGAGGGTGACGAACCTGACGAAGGCGGTGCTCCAGATGACCATCTCCTCGCAGAGGCGGCTTGTCGTCGCGGTCATGGCCGCACAGGCGGAAAGGGCTTCGAGGGCGAAGTCCCGTGCCGAGACGGCGTCCATGGAGTTGCCCATGGGGCGGTCGAAACCGAGGAGGCTTGCCGTGTACTCCCTGTCGATCGGGAACCCCGTCGAGGCGAAGGCGGCCGCACCGAGGGGGCACTCGTTCAGCCGCACATATGCGTCGGCGAAACGGGCGAAGTCGCGGGAGAGCGCCTGCTCGTAGGCGAGGAGGTGGTGGGCAAGGGTCGTCGGCTGGGCATGCTGGAGGTGGGTGAAGCCCGGCATGATGGTGGAGAGGTGCGCGCCCGCCGTCTCCAGCAGGACTCCACGGAGAGTGCAGGTCTCCTCCATCAGGGCGACGAGTTCCCGGCGCAGGCGCATCCTGATGCAGGTCGCCACTTCGTCGTTCCGCGACCTGGCCATGTGCAGGCGGCCGCCGAATTCTTCGCCGACGCGGGCGATGAGCATCGCCTCTTTGCCCGCGTGGATGTCCTCGAACCGTTCGTCATAGGCCTCGGCCGGGATGCCGTCCCGGTAAAAGCCGAGGAGGGCGCCCATCAGCGCATGTGCCGCCTCCCTGTCGATGATACCCTGTTTCCTGAGCATCAGAAGGTGGGCCATGTCCACCAGCACGTCCATATCGGCGATCCAGTGATCGGCCGTCATGGAGGAGAGGAAGTGCATCACCTCTTCCGGGCGGTCGTCACTGAGTCGGCCCCGCCGCACCAGATCGCGTTGCATTGTAGGGAGGGTGGGGTTTTAGATGAAATGAATCTGTGGGGACGACCGAAGGGCGTCGAGAAAATCTATGATTTTAGAGGGCCGAACGAAGTGAGGTCAAGAAGATCGTTAGGTCTTCGCTGAACGAGCGTCAGCGAGTTCAAGAATATCTCTGATTTTCGCTGTGCGAGCAGAGCGAGCATGAGACAGACGGTGGTGTAGTCCCCCGTTACCCGCTATCGATCCAACGCCTTCCCCGAAAACCCAGAGCGGGGGCAAGCCCCCTGATCCCCAAATAAGGATCGGACGGAGGAAGATAGGACGGAGATCCTGAGAGGGGAGATTGCCATTCCACCCCCTATTATAATCGCATTTTCATGCTAAAGCAAAGGTGTGATACCATACCCACGACGAATCCACCTTCTGCTGCTCCGAAGAGTAAACCTGTGATGACCCGTTTGATATTTGTGCTCTCATAAACCGTAAGCAACTGTACAAAGCCATCAAAAACCATCGGTAGTATTAATCCAATACCAATTAAAGAGATTAAGATCCACGAATATTGCAGTTTTCTGAAAGAACGAGGTAAAAATATATTCAATGCCTCAAAAAATTTACCATGAGACTGAACCACTAATGAGTAACCGAATATTACTGTCATCCCGATTAAAATACCCAAGCAACGTGCACAGAGAGGAAGATAATTCCCCCATATTTTAAACGATCTGCTTGGTTTTTGGTGACAAAAGACTCCCCCAATTGTGTAGATATTGGACGCAATACTGGCAGGAATACTTTTAATCCCAAGACCATTTGATTGAATAAAAATCATCTCATTTTGAAAAGTATTGGCACCAATGAGAATGGGAGCGATGAACTGCAGAACTAAGAATGTCAGAAAAATTAAAAAAAATGCAGATATTATATTTCTGAAAGATAGAACAGAACTGAGTTTCATAATAATAATACAATTTAACTGAGTAAAAATCTAACCATCCGAACGTATTCAAAAAAGTATCCCACTATATTATCTCAAAATTGGATCTATCGCTGAGAATTTCAGTTTCCTCATCATGGTTCATAAAACCTATTTTCTCCTAAAAACCAGACCGATTCTTGGAAATTCCCTTTTCAAATATTGCCATATTAATTTGCCAGATTAACGGTGTCAGATATGTGATATCACTTTGGCTAATTTAATGGGGCAGCCAAACAAACCTCCCTCATTAAGTAATTATTAATCAACAAATTCAAGAAAAAGGATTGAATAAAGGATCAAAATCAATATAAATGTGCAATATACAATACTATTTTAAAAGGGGATATTATCCCTGGAGTAATGAAAGTGCTTACTACGAAAACACTATTACTAATGACATTGACGGGGGTCTTACTCGTTGCTATACTCACAGCAGGTTGTTGTTGTGCTACCACTGGTATTACAGAGCCAACAAGTAGTCCTGAACTAACAAATCAAGAAGCAATCAACGATGATAATGACTACATTACAGTAAACCTCTGTAAAATTGATCCAGAAAATGCTGATTACTGGAAAAAGCATGACATATACATTTGTGACTCTCCAGAGAGAACGCATGTTGTCGATAAGATTCCCGCAGCGGGGAATGTAAGAGTAAAAATTATCGATACTGCGACGTATGAAGGAAGGGTCTATTATAAGATCTCGTATGATGGAGGAAAGGGGTGGGTTTCAAAACTCATGCTTACTGGTTCTGAATAAGTCCCTTTCAAAATCTTTTAGTTTTACATGAGCACGGATCTTTTTTAAACCATATATTAGACCGATGCGATTTTTTATTCCAAGAACTATTTTGATTAATTATCAAAAGATTTCATCCCACAACTCTGGTTTACCAACAAATGAAGAGTGGATAGATGAATTAAAAACATTTCGTTAGACTTGATTGAGTTTAGGGGCAATTAATGGGGAAAAATACAAGGCATTTTTTCGTGCACAGAAAATTTAGAACTTTTTCTTGACAGTGGGATCTTTGACATTTCTGAATCTTGATTCTGAGCGAAGCCCATCGATACTCTGGGCCTCGCTAAAGCATCATATCAAGACTACCGCGATAACCTCTCACATCCACGCCTTCCGCGCCGCCGTCTCGATGGCGCGCTGGACGCTGTCCTTCGGGATGATCGTCGTCACCGGGATGCGGACGAGGTGCTCGATGGTGGACGATGCGATAGGGGCGCAGACGATGGCGAGCGCCCCCTCGCGCTCGGCACGCACCGCGGCGATGAGGGTGTCCTCGA
>NZ_JAQVNX010000057.1 GCF_028702905.1 Methanofollis sp. | reverse complement strand
TATATGGCCGTCTCCGATGCGGTCTGGTTCACCGCCGACCCCTCGCCTGAGGCAAAAACGTTCTGGGCGGAGGTCGACCCCTCGCTCAAGACCGAGGAGGGGGTGGCGGAGGTCATCGCCGCCTCCGGCCTCGACCTCGTCGGATCGTTCCGCCTCCCTGCGGAGGCGTGGTGGGAGCACCTCTACCGCCCCCTCGAAGCGAGGCTCGATGAGTTTGCGGCCGAGTACGCCGGCACCCCCGGTGCGGCGGACCTCGTCGAGAGGACGCACAGGGAGATCGCCGTGTACAGGGCGCACAGCGCGGAGTACGGCTACGTCTTCTTCGTGATGCGGGGGTGAGGGACGACACCCCGATATTTTTACTGTAAACTACCGTAAAGGGGAAAAATGCAACAGTAACCCGCCTCACCCCACCTCGCCGGCCGCCGCCCTCTCCACCAGGCGCCCGTCCTCGATCGCGTACACCCGATCGGCGAGGGCGAGGAGGGCGGTGCGGTGCGTGATCATGACCACCGTCCTCCCCTCCGCCAGGTCGGCAAGGGACGCCTGCAACCTCTCCTCGGTCCGGGCGTCGAGGGCCGAGGTCGGTTCGTCCAGGATCAGGATCGTGCTGTCCCGCAGGAACGCCCGCGCCACCGCGATCCTCTGCCTCTGCCCTGTCGAGAGCTGCATCCCCCTCTCGCCGACGACCGTCTCGTAGCCGTGCGGGAAGCCGAGCACCTCCTCGTGGACCTGCGCCTTCTCTGCGGCCGCCACCACCTCGTCCCGCCCGGCCTCCGGCCTCCCGTACCTGATATTCTCCTCGACAGAGGTGTGGAAGAGGAAGAGGTCCTGCGAGACGACGGAGACCTGCTCCCGCACCCAGCGGGGGTCGAGGTCGGCGAGGTCGCGGCCGTCCAGAGTGACCGTGCCTGCTGTGGGGGAATAAAATCTCAGGACCAGGTTGATCAGGGTCGTCTTCCCCGCGCCCGTCCGCCCGACGAGGGCGACGACCTCGCCCGGCCCGACGGTGAAACTGACGTCCCGCAGCACCTCCGTGCCGTCCGGGTACGAGAAGGAGACGTCCTGAAACGCGATCCTCCCCGCGACCGTCGCCGGCGCGAGTCCCGCGGCCTCCGTCTCTGTCCCAAAGAGTTCCCGGAGCCTTTCCGCCGAGGTGACGACGGGCTGGAGGACGACAGGGAGAGAGAAGAACGTCCGTGCGGCAGCCGAGAAGGTCACGATATACGCGATATACGCAACAAAGCCGCCGACTGTCATTGCCCCCGCGATGACCTCCTGCCCGCCGACCCAGACGACGGCGAGGAGGAGGAGGAACTGGGTGCCGAGGAGGGCCTGGCCTGAGAAGGAGGCGAGCATCGCGTTCCGGACCCGCATCCTGATCACGCCCCGCAGGGTCGCCACCACCCGCCCAACCTCCCTCTCCTCGGCGGCATGGGCCTTCACCGTCTCGATGCCCGCGAGCACCTCCTGCAGGTCCCGCGAGACATGGGCCTCCCTCTCCCTCTCCTGGTAGGTGACGGCGCGTATCCGGCTGAGGAAGACGAGGTTGGCGAGGAGGAAAAGGGGCGTGAAGACGATCAAGAGGAGGGTCAGCCTGGCGCTGAGGGCGTAGAGGATGACGAGAGAGAAGGCGACATAGAAGACGTTCGAGATGATCTGGGGGAGGAACTGGGAGAAGAGGTACTGCATGACCCCGACGTCGCCGGAGATGCGGGACATCAGGTACCCTGTCTGGCCTGCCTTGAAGTAGGGGAGGGGGAAGCGGAGCACGTGGTCGAAGAGGTCGGCCTGGAGGCCGAAGGTGTACTCCTCCCTGAACCGCACGAGAAGATAGGTCTGGAGGAGTCCGAGCACCCCGACGGCGGCGCCGAGGACGAGCATCGCCAGGAGAAGAGTCGGCAGCGAGAGGGTGAACGGAGTCGTCGGCGGCGCCGCACCGGCACCCGGCACCAGGTAGTCGAGAAAGATCTTGCCCGAGAGGGGGACGAGCGCCCTCAGGCCGACGAGGACCATGGTTATGGCGAGGCTGACGGCCCCGAGTTTCCAGACCGGCCGGAGGTACGGGAGGAAGAAACGGAGGTCGCGGTACCGGAACTCCGTCTTCTGCGGGGCGGCGAGGACCTCCCTCACAAAGGCGATGCTTCGGCCCGTTCTCTCCGCTGCTCCTTTCATCTCTCCGTCATCCTCCTTCTCATTGCTGAGACGGCCGGTCGCTGCCCGTGCTCCACCGCCCGCTCGATCTCTCTCCAGCCGATCCCGTCGTGAATATCTCACTCAACGTGCTCGAGGACCGGCCGTTTCAGGCGGTTTCCCTCTTTCTCCGCCCCATGCACCAGACGGGTTTCAGGGAATACCCCGGCCCGCTCAGCTTCCTCGCAGAACCAGAATGGCGCCCAGAAGTCGCCGCTTAGATAATAGTTCTGCGCGAGGCAGCTCCCGAGGCACCGCCCTTTCATTAGACAGCGTCTGCACACTCCTGTCAATCCCTCCGGGAGCCGTTCCCTGATCTCGTTTAGGACCGGCGTCCGTTCCCAGACATCTGCGAGCCGGTCTTTTCCGGCATGCCCGAAAACCATTTCGGGCACAATCTCCCCGATCCCGCAGAGTGCATACGATCCGTCGGCGATCACTCCGAGGATTCCGTGGATTCCGCAGACCCCGCAGACCCCGCAGCCGTCCCCGTCACTCCCGAAGATCCGCCCGAGTGGTCTGAAGGCGGGGGGGTGGCCGTAGATGAGGCGAACGTCGGTGCGGGACGCCAGTTCGTCCTCTACCCACCGCCCGAGAGTGACCAGTTCCTCGATTGTCAGGGCCTCTCCTCTGGCATGCATCGTCTCACCCCTGGCCGTCGGTTGCATGAGATTGAATTTCACGGAACCTGCACCGAGCGACCTGGCGAGTCGTACAACCGCATCAAGCTGGTCCTGATTCCGTTGCATCACCGTCATGATCACCTGGGGCCTGAGCCCCGCCGCCGCGAGATGCCCGACCCCTGCACACGCCGCCGCAAAACTCCCGGGAACGCCACGGACCCATTCATGCGTCGCCGCATCGGCGCCGTCGAGGCTCACCGAGACAAAGGCACCTTTACACGAAGCGAGGATCCGCGCAATCTCAGGTGTCATCAACGTCCCGTTGGTCTCGACAACGAGCCTGAGGCCTTCGTCCCGGACAAATGTTACGATCTCCGCGATTTGTGGGTGGAGGAGAGGCTCGCCCCCCGTGAGTTTCACGCCGGTGAGACCGAGTGGTTGCGCCTCCCTGATGATGGAAACAAAGAGGTCGAAGGGGAGGAACGATGTGGCCGTGGTTGCGTTCAGGTACCCGGGCGCGATCCAGCAGTGGCGGCACGCGAGGTTGCACTCGTCGGTGAGGTAGAAATAGAGTTGATGCAGTGGGTATCCCGAGTTTTCGTCCTCCTGCACCAGTCCCCTGCCGTTCATGCTTCTCCCTCAGGCAGTCGTCCTCCGGCCTCCAGGAATCGCCGGAGGCAGGCGTCAGGGCTTGGGTGATAGGCGTCGCCCAGCAGAGTGGCGGCGAGGGCCGGGCAGTTGCCGGTACAGTAGGGCATGTACGGACAGCCCTGGCAGAAGGGGAACTGCTCGAGCGGGATCTCCCGCCGGCTTCGCATCCGTTGTATCTCGGGGTGGGTGCGCCAGATCTCCCCGAGATTGTCCCGGTTGATCCGCCCGAGTTCAATATGGCCGAGCAGGATGCAGGGGACGATCGCCCCGTCGGCCCTGACGGCGATTTTGCTCATGGCACAGCCGCAGCCGGTGAGATGGCCGCCGCCGGGAAGGGGCGCCCGCCCCTCGCGCCGGGCTCGTTCCATCTTTAGCCAGTGTTCCGCCTCGGCGAGTGGGCCTGCGGTGGCCGAGATCCGTCCCCCGTACCTCCGGTTCAGACCGAGCAGCGTCGCCATGGCGGCTGTGCGGTCTTCGGGGGTGAGCTGGACGGCGTCGGCATGCTCCCGGCAGAGACCGAAATAGGACGCTGCGTTGGTCGAAAAGGAAGGGAGACCGAGGTCTTCCAGCAGGAACCTCGCGATCGCGTCGATGTCGTTGACATTCTTTCTATGGACCGTCACCCGCACCGAGACCGGTACCCCCTGTTCGTGCAGACGGGAGATGCCCTGCACCGCACGGACGAACGTTCCTCTCCCCCGGAACGAGTCGTGGACTTCAGGGGTCGATCCGTCGATGGAGACCTGTACGGTGTTGCACCGCCCGGTCCCGGCGATAAATGCCGCCAGTTCGTCGGTGATCCGCGTCCCGTTGGAGAGAATAGAGAAGCGCATCCGGTTTTTCACAATGCCGCCAATAAGTTCGGGAAGATCGGGTCGGCAGAAGGGTTCGCCGCCCTGGAGGGTGACGCCCATCACGGCGCACCTGTTCAGTTCCTCGAAAAATTGCAGCCACTCGCCGGTCGGGAGATCTCTGCCGGCGTCGCCGGCGCTCGAGAAATGGCTGCAGTAGGTACACCTGAGGTTGCAATGGTGGGTGATCGCGAGATCGACGGTGCGGGGTGTGTGCATCACCCCCACCGCCGCTTCATCCGGTTCCATGGGGTGTCACATCCCGCCCTGCAAAACCCTTCTCTGTGAGTTCGTCTATAAACGCTGTAATCTCGGTCGCCGCCCCACCCGGGACGTCGGAATAGGACTGCCTGACCGCCTCGCAGATCTCGTCCTGAGTGTGCTTTCCGTCCAGCAGTTTCCAGACATATGCTCCTGTCGGGTTGAGGCCGTAGGCCTCGCCGGTGTCGGGATCGAAGAGGATTGCCCAGTCGTCGAATTCCTCTCTGAAGACGATACGCGGATTTCCAAATATATTATTGCCTGTTCCGACCATCACCCCGGGTAATCTACATTATAATATAATTGCCTTTCGATGTCCATTTGCCGTTTTGATGGTTGCCGGTGTACCGGATCCGGGACTCGAGACCTGTCTGGAAGGGATCGCCATCAGATTGTGGTGCCGCTGTCTCTTCGACCTTCTTCAGCGCCGTTTATCAAAATAAAATGAGAAAAATCATTCTCAAATGGCTTTCAGATGGATAATAGTCGTAGTATAACAATAAATTACTCTATTTTAGACTGGCGTCGCATACATGGGAAACCTGCGGATGAAACCATAAAAAATATTATATATTATATTGTCCAGATGAGGTCATGAGACGCGGGAGTCATTTCAGTCGGGTCATGAACACTGAAAGAGTACAGGAGAAAGGGGGTATTTTGATGAAAACTCGGGCATATGAATCACCACGATTGATCGATCTCAGGGCACATGAGAAGACGATGGGGTATGGTCACCACTGCGTCACGGGGAGCGCACCCGCCGCTGTAAATTGTGGGGTGGGAAACTATGCCGTTGCATGTCATGCCGGTGGAGATGTCGGTGAAAATTAATTTCGGGACAGATTGCAGAGGCCCGTTCGAACGGGAGCGACGAGCGGCATAGCCGACCCGTTCCCTCAGGTGCCGGGATCGCACCCGGGCATGAAGGAGTCGTATCTTCGGGAGAGATCCGAAAAACCGTGATGGGGACCATAGCGATTGAGAATGTCCTGGAGCGACCGCACCATATGGTACCCTTTCACTCTTGCGGACGGAAACGGGTGGGCATTCGGAGCAGAAGACGATCTCCGGAGCTGGATGGCACGCTTCGCAACGGTCCTGAAACTTGATGAGGGCCCCGCAGACGGCAAAAGAAAAATTCTCTTCACGCAGCACCCTCCCTCGTCGCCGGTCTGGAAGTACCGGGACCTCAGGTATCTTAGAGTCTGGTCACATGCCGGTTGGCCCGGTTATCTCATTCAGATTCTCCGATTGCAGGATCAGGGTTCATCCATTGATTACTTCAGAATGAGAGACACTCTCTCTTTTCTCTGTACCGAACTTTTGCCTTCGGGTGCACTTCCCCTGCATGCCGCCTTTCTCTCCCGCAAAAACGACGGCGTCGTGATCGCCGCCCCCGGCGGGACAGGGAAATCCACCTGCGCCGCCCGGGCCCCCCCGCCGTGGGAGGGACTCGGTGACGATATGGCAGTCATTGTCAGGGACACGAATGGCGCATATCACGCGCATCCTCTTCCCACATGGAGCGACCTTACGATGCGGGGCCATACTGAAAAGACCTGGGACCTGCGGGGGAACCGTCCTATCAGGGCAGTGTACTTCCTGGAGCAGGCCGACCATGACGCTGCGGTTCCGGTCGGGCAGGGAGAAGCAGCCGTAGAGATCACAGCCTCGGCCATCCAGATCATTCAGCTGTACCTGCGGCATCTCGATACGCCCGCCGCCCGGAGATTCAGAGCGGACATCTTCGCAAATGCATCGACTCTCGCCTGCAGGGTCCCCGCGTTCCGTCTCAGTGCCACGCGCCACGGCCGGTTCTGGGAAGAGATCGAGCGCTCGATGGCCTCGTGCGCAGAAGGACGGGGGACGAACTGATGGAACGGTTCGCGCGCATCTTCCCCGACAGACCGGGCCTCATCACCTATGTCGGGCCGAGCATGTACCCGACTCTCAAGACTCTCGACCTCCTCCGCTATCGTCCCTGTGATGCCGGGCGCGGGATCAGGAGAGGAGACGTGATCCTCTTCCGGCCCCCCGGACGCAGCCGGATCGTCATCCACCGCGTCGTCGCGGTCACTCCCTGCGGGATACGCACACAGGGCGACAACAATCTCTCCTGCGATCCCTATCTCCTCGCGGGCGATGCCATTCTCGGATGCGTCGTCTCTGCACAACGGGGCGGAAAAGAGGTGGCTATCCGTGGCGGTGCGGCAGGGTGGTGCCGCGGCAGCGTTCTCCGCTTGCGCCTTCGTGCAGTGCATGCCCTCGCCGGCGTCCTGCGACGCCCCTGCGATGCCCTTGCCGGGAGATGCCCGGTGCAGCCTCCTCTCCTCCGGGTCGTCGCTTTCCGGCGAAGGGGGGGCACCGAACTGCACCTCCTCTGTGCCGGGCGATCGATCGGATGCCTGCCCGCCGGCGAGAGGCGCTGGCGGATCCGGCGACCTTTCGGGCTCATCGTGAACGAAGAAGCGCTCCCAGGACCAAACCCTGAGGGTGAGCATGAGTAACCCTGCCGGTGTCCCGGACGCGACATCGGTTATGAGAGAACTTCACAGCACATATTGCCTCTGCGGAGAACCGAGAAACGGTCTCCTCTCAGTCCCGGACGTACTCCTGCTCTACCTCTCTTCGGTTCTGCGGAATGATCAGACCCCACCCCCTGAGTGCAGCCCGGAGGCATGGCAGTCTCTTCTCCGCCACCTGTATCCGCACTGGGCAACGCCTATCCTGTACGGGTACCTTCGTGCATGGGATGAGGAGTGCCTCCCGCCTGCGGAGGTCATGGAGATGATACGCCGTGACTATCTCATGGGCAGGGTCCACTCCGTCCAGATGGACCGGCAGCTCGGTGAGATCCTCACCGCAGCAGAGGATCACGGGATCAGGATGCTGATATTGAAAGGCCCTGCTCTTGCCCGATCTCTCTACCCCGACCCTGCGATGCGGGGCGGAAGCGATCTCGACGTGCTGGTCTGTCCCGAGCAGGTGGAAGAAGCCGAGTCTCTCCTCACGGCTCTTGGATACCGATGCGATGAGAATAAATTTGCAGTCTCCAGCAACTATTATCATGAAGAGACCTTTTACCCGGATAGAATAGATCCCGGGCATGTAGCGGTCGAAATCCACTGGAGATGCACGCCTTCGCTGGGTTTCGTCTCTCCAATCCCCTTGGAGGAACTCTTCTCACGGGCTGTTACCGTCCGCACAGGTCACCTCACGTTTGAGACCCTCGCCCCGCGGGACGCCTTCCTTCATACTGCACTGCACACGGTCGTCGGCCACACGCGGAGCATCCGCCTCATCTGGATCCATGACATCGCCCTGCTCGCCGGCCGGCTCAGGGTTCCGGAGGACTGGGCGGCGGTGAGTGAGGCGAGTCGTGTGTGGAGGGCGCGGAATGCCGTCGAGATCGCCCTCACCATGGCGCGGATCTGGACAGGTTTCACCCCCCCGCCGGGATATGATGACTTCACACGATGGCCGACGCCATCCGACGAGGAGGAGGCGATCTGGCCCGCCCTCCTGAAAAAAGACGATTCGGTTCCCTCCTATCTGAAACTCAAGGTATCGGCGCTGCCCGACAGAAGAGAGAAGATCCAGATGCTGAGGTATCTTGCCGGCCGCCACCTGAGGAATTGGTTCCGATAAGAACAGATGCCACAGAACAGGGCGATGGCGTGAATCTCCGACTGACTGGCCGCGAGATCCCGAAATTCGGTGGATGGAGGAGGAATCTTCTCTCTCATGGAGAGATGATGGGAATTTTCCGGACATTGTGCGATCTCTATAGACTATAGTAACCAATATATGGTATTTGATAAATTTTATCACCCCCCTGGCCTGAAGGACTCCCATGGATGTTCCTCCTGCACAGGGGGCCCTACACCCACCTCTGTCCGGCCCTTTCGGGAAAGACACGCCCGATCCTCCTCCCGGAGGCCCTGGCGGTCGCATGTTCGGGTGCGCGACCAGGCGCTCGACAGGGTGCGGGCGTGGTCGGAGAAGAGGCTGATCGACCGCAGCTGGAGGTCCCAGGACTGGACGACGGCGTCGTGCCGCCTCATCTATCTCCCCTTCTGGATGCTCACCGCCCATGTCGTCGGTTCTGTGAAGGGCTACAGGATCGAATCCGACGAGACATCGGACACCGAAGTGCCGATGGACAGGACACTTGACAACGACTTCATCTGGACCGGGACGGCCTGCAGGTCGGGCGACATCGGCGTCTGGTGCCTCAGCACCCTGTTCCGGGAGACGCAGCCTCTCGCGACAGACATCGAAGGGATGGCAGAGGCGACCGTCCCCCGGGCCGACGCCTTCTCCGAGTGCATGCGTGCCCTCCCCGGGGCCGTCCTGGAATATTGCGGTGTGCCCTACATCACCGCCCACGAGATACAGATCCAGGAACCGGAGGGCACCCTTGTCCTCTACCCCTTCTGGATGATCGGGGCCGCGTCCGCCGACCCGACATATTTCGCCCTTGTCGACGGTGTCACCGGCGGCCTCGTCTCTGCCCGTGCACCCGGAGACTACCTCAGGCGTATGGGCTCTCTCCTCGCCGCCATGGCCCTCAGCGTCCTTGGAGTCACGATCTTCATCTCTGTGCTCCTCTATTTTGCCTCGAATGCGAACCGGTTCAGCTCCACCGCCTTCCAGGCATGTGCTCTCCTTACCGGAATGTTTCTGATCTTCGGGTTTTCTTTTTGCCCGGGCTCATTATGTCTATGACGCCTTTGCCTTCTTCAGGCATGGTTCCGAGGTCACCTATGGCGAGGTGGACGGCGGATATAACACGTCTCCTTCTCCCCTCTATGCACAGGCCACCCCGACATATCACAACATCTTTGCCGGCTTTGTTTTGATGGTCCTCGGCGGATTTTTTTCCATCTGGTTGGGGTCATGGGAGAGTGCGGTCATTGCCGTCGTAGGGGCGGTCCTCTATTTCCCCTTATCTCTGTCGATGCCCGGGACCGCCCGGGTCGAGGACCTCGTCGCTCCCGGTTATACCCGTGAGGAGGTGGACTGAATGGCGTCTCCGCCCTCAGGTATGGTCAGGAATGCGCTCACGCAGGAGCAGGTCGTCGACGTCCTGCGGCAGTGGTGGCGTGAGGGGCCGAAGGCCCGCGACCTCGACGAGGCCGGGAGTGTCACTGCCTCTTCTCTGCTGTACGCCCCTTTCTGGAGCACGACCTGGGAGGTCACTGCCTGCGTGGCCGTCCCCCTGCCGCTCGCCCCCATGATCTCGCCTGTGCACTGTGTCGTTCCCAGGGTCATCGCCTGGACGGACATCGCCTGCCCTGTCGATGCCGTCGGGGTCAGGTTCCTGCCCAGACTGGCCGGAGAGGTGCTGCCCCCCGGCAGGTGTCCAGGCCCGGAGATCCCCGTGAGCGTCGATGAGGGCGATGTTCTGCCGGGACAGAAAAAAGCGGTCGAAAGGCGTGCGTTCACAATGCTTGTGGAGCAGGGCCCCCATTATCCCTCCGAAGAACTCCGGACCGTCCTCCTGGAGAGCGCCCTCGTCTCGTACCCCCTCTGGGTGGTGCACTACTCCTATGGAGATCGGTCCTACCAGGCCACCATCGACGGCGTGACCGGGGAGGTGCTCGCCGGTACGGCGCCCGGCGACCTGCGGGCACGCCGCCGCGCCGGTGCCAGCGCCCTCCTCGTCTGCGCCGTTGCGGTTGCCCTGAGTCTCTGTCTCCTTCTGATCTTCCCCCTGATCTTCGCTGTCTATTATATCGTCATCATCGGTATTGTCTGCTTTATCATCGTCGACTGGTATCTCCGCTTTGTCAGGTACGGCTCGGTGCTTGTCAGCGGGCAGGCCGAAGGGGGGTACAGGTACGACGAAGGCCCGCCGTCACCACTCCGGCCAGCTCCTCCCTGAACGCCTCCCACCCCTCATCCGTCGCGAGGGGGTGGGCGAGGCTGATCGACCTGACGAGGAGGGGGATCGTCCGGCCTGAAAAGTCATGCCCTCGAGGGACGCCTTCTGTCGATAGGGAAAGAATTCTTCAGGCCTCCCGCCCTCGGAAAGCCCCCTATAGACTATATTCCTGCATATAGTATATTTCGAGAACATTTATTTTCGATCTTGCATCCTGGAAATGTACCGAGAATCTTTTCCGGGATCTATCATGACCGCGTTGCCGGATGCGACGTCCTGCCCATACTGCGACGGCTCCCTTCCATCTGAGGAGCGGCAGGCCCCTTCTCTCTGCGACACCTGTCTCGCAAAGATAGAGAGGGACGCTCGACCGGTCCTCTATACGAGCAGGATCACGCGGGACCAGGCGCTCGACATTGTCCGGACCTGGTGGGAAGACCCGTTGATCGCCGGTGACCTGGCGACGAAGGCGCAGACGATCGAGTGCTTGCTGAACTGTCTTCCCTTCTGGAAACTCTCGGCCCACGTCGCCGGCCACGTGAAGGGCTACCGGATCGAATCCAGCGATAGCTCAGAGGAGAAAGTGCCGATGGACGTAGACCTCGACAACGACTTTGTCTGGACCGGGGCCGCAAGCGATACGGGCGGTCTCGGAATATATTATATCCGTAATCCGAACTGTGAAACGGTGTCCTCATACGCCTGCACCGGACGTGTCTCGGAGGTAACCGTCCCGCCGGCAGAGGGTTTTGCAGAGGGGCTGAGAGCACTGCGCTATGGAGCGTTGCGTTATTCCCGTGTACCCCACGTCACCGCAGACAAGGTACGCCTCCGGTCTCTCGAGGGCGGTCTGATCGTCTACCCGTTCTGGATCGTGCGGTACGCATATGCCGGTCGCACCTATTTCGCCGCTGTCGACGGGGTGACCGGCGACATCATCGCCGGCCGTGCGCCGGGAAATATTTTCAAGAGAGCCTTCGCGTTCGTCAAAGCCATGGCCGTCACCGTCCTGGCCATCCTGATCGGGATCATGTACTTAGAATTTCTTATCCGTCTAGGGATGTCTGACCCCGGTCTGATTATCGCGATTCTTTTCTTTTTTACTAGTATTCCAGCACTCTTCGTTTTCATCTGCGTCCAAATTGCCTGTGACCGCTTCGCTCTCTCCCGCTATGGTGCCGAGATCAGCTGCGGCGAGGTGGACGGAGGGTACCGCTCTTCCTCGGAAGATATACCTTCAAAGAACACCGTAAAGATCGCCGGTATCGTTCTTGGATTATGTTCCATGGTCATTGGCGGATCTGCTTTCTACCATAATGTGGGGTGGCAGGCACTGTTCCTGGCCATCACAGGACTGGTGGCGTATATCGTCGCGTGTATGTCCCTGCACAATCCGACGTGGGGGACGGCCAGCAGGCGGTGGGTGCATGAGGACTATCCTATCGAGGCGGCGACATGACTCCCCTCTCGCCCTGCCGTCTCTCCGGGCGTCCGCCGATACCGTCCGGCACTCAGCCTCGTAATCCTGTCTCTATAATATATAGTGCCATAGATGATACGTCGATAACCTTTATTCCAGGAATTGAATCTCCAACCAACTATATGATCTCAACCATAACTTGGCGGCGTCCTGGAATCATCCGGGGTGCCGTCATTCAGGGATAGTATGACGGACGGGTTTGAGGAGACGGCGTCCTGTCCGCACTGCGGCGGCCCCCTTCTATCCGAGAGGTATCCTGACCCCTCTTTGTGCGATGCCTGTCTCTCAGAGATCGAAGAGAGCACTCGATCGCTGATCTTCACACGCACGACCGGCAGAGATCGGGCGATCGAAGCGGTGCGTGCCTGGTGGGGCGGCATCCTGATGGCATGGGACCTGAAGGATCGGGCCCGGGTCATTGACTGTCAATTACACTATTTCCCTTTCTAGAGCCTCACTGCCCATATAACCGGTTTTGTGAAGGGTCACAGGACCGAATCTCGCGAGGACTATGACGTCAAAGTGCCGATGGAAGAATACGTCGACGACGACTTTGTCTGGACCGAGATCGCCCATGATGCGAGCGATATCGGGATCTACTATCTCCACAATCTCAGCGGCGAAACCGGGCCCTACGATATCGAGGTCTTCACCGGACGAGTCTCTGAGGTGATCGTTCCTCTGGCAGACGCCATCTCCGACGGTATCACCGCTCTCGAACACGGGGTGCAGAAGCGTTCCGAGATCCCCACCATCACGGCGTACGAGGTACATTTCTCCGATTGCGAGAACGCTCTCCTCATCTATCCTTTCTGGATTCTGCGGTATACCTATGCCGGCCGCACCTATTTCGCCACGGTCGATGGGGTGACCGGCGACCTCGTCGCCGGCCGTGCGCCCGGCAGTCTGTTCTGGCGGGTCTGTGCGTTCGTCGCCGCCACGGCTGTCAGCATCCTGGCGGTCCCTGTGTGGATCTATCTTGTTGAAGCGTTATTTTTTGATTCGAACGGTTATTTTTCGGAAATTTTTGGCGACATTTTAGGATTCGCGGGTATTCTCGCAATCCTCATGTCCGCTGGCTGGGGCATTGTCCTCGACGCCTTCGCCCTCGCCCGGTATGGTGCCGAGATCTCCACCGGTGATCTGCACGGCGGGTACAGGTTCAGGTATACCTCGGAGCATGTGCCTTCAAGTAATGCGAGAGCGATCGGCGGTATGCTTCTCGGGTTCGGCATAATGATCGTCGGAGGGTTTGTCTTTTTCAA
>NZ_JAQVNX010000056.1 GCF_028702905.1 Methanofollis sp. | reverse complement strand
AAAAAGAAGATGGGCCCGCTGAGATTCGAACTCAGGACCTCCGCCGTGTGAAGGCGACGTCATAGCCAGCTAGACCACGAGCCCTCGTGTTCGTACATCATTGGCGTAGCGTCATAATAAACCTTCTTCCTCTCCGCCCGCCTCCCGATGCGGGCGGGGGGCGTGACAGGGCGGGTGCGCACGAAGAAAGGCGGGGCAGTGCGGAAGCGGTGTCAGAAAGGAATGCATCGACCGGGAATTGAACCCGGGCTATTGGCTTGGAAGGCCAAAGTCATGCCACTAGACCATCGATGCAGGAGTACCGTACGATATTCGCACCGGGAACATAAAATGGTATTGCCGGGGGTTTTACCGCGGCATATACCCGATCTCTTCTTCGAGGGCCTCGAGGGCAGCGACCCGCTTCTCCAGGGTCGGGTGGGTGGAGAAGAGCTCCATGATGCTGTTGCCGGAGAGGGCCGGGATGATGAAGAAGGCGTTCGCCCCTTCGACCTCCTGCTTCTTCTCCGGCGGGATCATGTCCATCCTGCCGCTGATCTTGTTGAGCGCGGAGATGAGGGCGCGGGGCTTGCCCGTGATGTACGCACTGCCCGCGTCGGCCGCGAACTCCCGGTACCGGGAGAGGGTGCGGATCAGCAGGGTGGCAACGATCCAGACGACGATCGAGACGACCCAGGCGACCATCCAGGCGCCCCCCTCCCGGCGGTCGCCGAGAGAGAAGAGCCAGGCGTTCTGCATGATGATCGCCGCCACCATCGCCAGGAACGAGGCGATGGTCAGGGTCATGACGTCCCTGTTCTTCACGTGCGCGATCTCGTGGGCGAGCACCGCCTCGAGTTCGTCGCGGGTGAGCAGACGCATTATCGAGTCGGTCGCCGCCACCACCGCGTGGGAGGGGCTCCTGCCGGTTGCGAAGGCATTGGGCACCGGGGAGGGCATGATCGCCACGCGGGGCTTGGGGATGCCTGCCTCTGCGGCGAGCTTCTCCACGATCCGGTGGAGCTCGGGGTACTCCTCCTCGCTCACTTCCTGGGCACCCGTGCTCATCAGCACCAGCCTGTCGGAGAAGAAGTACTGCGCGAAGGCCATCACCGCGGCGATGGCGACAAGACTCCACGGACCGATGCCGAAAAGGCTCCCGAGTATCGTGAGGAAGATCAGGTAGACCAGAAGCAGGAGTGCCCAGGTCATGAGCTGCCTCATCGTGAGCCCGAAATCACGTTTCCATTGCATATTACTATGAGGTATCTCTCTGTGCCTATAATACCTGCGACCCTCCCATCCGTGGTGAATGGCTATTTCAATCCGTATGCCCTAACTTTTCCCTGAAGTGGAACGATGGAACTCGATGAAGTGACAATCAGCAGGGCGATCCTGAAAACCCAGATGGAGACGATGGTGGAGTACCTCGATCTCGACGTCGCCGTCGTCGGCGGCGGCCCATCGGGCATCACCTGCGCTGCGCTCCTTGCGGAGAAAGGACTGAAAGTCGGTCTTATTGAGAAGAAACTCTCCATCGGCGGCGGCATGTGGGGCGGCGGCATGATGTTCCCGCGGATCGTCGTCCAGGCCGCGGCAAAGCGCCTCCTCGACCGCTTCGACATCGCCTCGACCGAGGCCGAGCCAGGCTATTATGTCGCGAAGTCGGTCGAGTCTGTCTCCAAACTCACCGCCGCCGCCTGCACCGCAGGGGCCGAGTTCTTCAACCTCATCGCCGTCGAGGACGTCGTCGTCAAGGCCGACGGCCGCGTCGCGGGCCTCGTCATCAACTGGAGTCCGGTCGAGATGGCCGGCCTCCACGTCGACCCCCTCACCATCAGGTGCCGCGCCGTCGTCGACGCCACTGGCCACGACGCCACCATCTGCCACATGGTCGCGAAGAAGGGCGGCGACCTCCCGATCCGCGGCGAGGGCTTCATGTGGGCCGAGAGGGCCGAGGGCAACATCCTCGACCACACGAAGGAAGTCTTCCCCGGCCTCTTCGTCTGCGGCATGGCCGCGAATGCCGTCGGCGGCGAGTGCCGCATGGGCCCGATCTTCGGCGGCATGCTCCTCTCCGGCGAGAGGGCCGCCGACCTCGTCGCCGCTGCGCTCAGGACCTGACCTCCCGGTCAGGAATGATAACCTTTTTTGATCACCTCTCCAACGAGATGATCATGGACGAAGTCGATTCCGAGGCACTTGCCGATGCCGCCTACGGCATCTTCGAGATCCTGCTGAACAGAGGACTCCTTGCACGCGGCGACCCCCTCTTTGCCCGCGTCGAAGGAGGCGCCGACTTCCAGGACGACTTCCTGGCGATCTTCGCCGACTTCGAGGCCGAGTACCCGCCCCTCGCCGCCGCCCTCGTCGGGCGCTTCGGGAGCGCGGCCGCCGTCTATCATCTCATCTCAGGAGGCGAGGGCGTCACCCCCTCGAAGACGACGGAGACCTACTGGATCATCGCCGACGACCCCGCGGCCGGTGACATCGAACCCTACGGCGAGCAGGCCGGCAAATGGCTCATCTTCTGCGAGACCGCGGAGGTCGACGCCCTCTGGAAAAAGATCAGGGACACCACCGTCGCCGGCAGTCTTGGCGTCTCCGCAAAAGTGAGCACCGCACGCCCCAATCCCGACTCCCGTGACGAGAGAAAAGTGGTCTATGTCTATACCCCCGACTGGAGCAACGAAGCCGACGTCATGCGGGTCAGGTCAGCGCTCAGGGCCCTCGGCGTCGAGAACAGGATCGGCTACAAGCGCAACATCGAGACCTTTGCCGGGGAGTACGCGGAAGAAGGCAAGAAGGTCACGTATTACAGCGCCTGAATAGACCCCTTTTTTTGGCTGTGGAGAAATCCTCGCGTAGAGCGATCACTTCCTTGTTGAGAGGTCACGGTAGAATTCCTGGTCTCGGGTTTTGGTTTCGGGGGCCCATCCCCTGACCCCTCAAAAACCTACGGTTTTCTCGAACTCTCTGACGCTCGTTGCCCCCGGACCTCGAAAATCAAAGATTTTCTCGACTCCCTTTGGTCTTCCCCGCTCAGGATTGGACTGGGGACGGTAGATACTGAGATGGTGAGGAGGAAGTTTGTCCACTGTCCCTGTCCTAATTTGTGGGACGACCGGAGGAAGTCGAGAAGACGAAGTCTTCGCTGTCCGGGGGTGAAACCCGTGGCACGTGGTGTGGGGGAAGGCAGTGGTTCGACACTCCCTCACGGGCCAGGCACTCCCGAACAGGAATTCGACAGTGACCTCTTCAGGAAACACTCTACGCGAGGATTTCAAGAGATTCCTTTTTGAGCACCCGGACCGCTCGGGAGGGGGACGTGCAGACGCACCGCGGATACTCTCCGGGCAATAACACAGAAAAGTATGGTGAGGGTACCTGCCGTGCGGCCGGTCGCACGTCCCTCTCTATCCTGTTTACGCCTTGCGTTCCTTGTTCTTGGGGCGGAGGTGCTTGTAGCCGCACTTGCGGCACTGTGTTGCTCTCAGTGCATTCCGTGCGTTGCAGCGCATGCAGACCATGACGTTGAGCAACCTTGCTTCTGCTTCAGGGAACCGTGCCATATCTTATCTCACCACTATTCGTTCTAAGTACAACGACGTTTGTCCACTTAAGGATATTGATCCTCCAGCCAGGCCCTGAAGGCGGCGAGTGCCCGCGCCCTGTGGGAGATCAGGTTCTTCTCCGCGAGGGGGATCTCGGCGAAAGTCCGGCCGCCGACCGCGAAAATCGGGTCGTACCCGAACCCATCGCACCCCCGCGGTGCGTCGGTCACCTCGCCCTCGACGATGCCGGAGAAGACCCTGACCTCGCCGGCCTCGTCCGCGTAGGCGATCGCCGTCTCGAAGTGGGCCTTCCTGTCCGTCCGCCCGGCCATCAACCTGAGGACCCCCTCGTTCCCGATCGTCCCCTGGACATAGGCGGCGTACGGGCCGGGAAAACCGTTCAGGGCATCGATCGAGAAGGCCGTGTCGTCGACGATCAGCGACCGCCGCACCTGCCCCCAGGCGTACCGCGCCTTCTCGCGGGCGATGTTCCTGACATCGTTGTCCCTGTACTCCGGGATATCGAGGCTGATATGCTCCACCTCGGCGACGCCCGCGAAGAAACTCGCCACCTCCTCGGCCTTGTGCCTGTTGGAGGTGACGACCGCGATCCTCAGAGGTACCGCCCCCGCCTCTCGATCTCTTCCTCGCGCTCGGCGATACGCTCAGCCCCGGGGAGGGCCGTGGCATAGCCGCGGAGGAAGGCCTCCTTCAACTCGTCGGGGTTCTCTGTCGTGCTCTCCAGCGTCTGGAAGAGCACGTGGAGGTCCACGCCGCGGTCCTCGATCTCGGAGGACGAATGGGCAAGTCCGAAGTCGATGAGCACGCACCTGCCGTCCCTCTCGATCATGTTTGAGGTCGTCAGGTCGCCGTGGACGATCCCGGCGGCATGGAGGCGGCCGACCGCGACGCCGGCGCGTTCTATGTTCTCCGGTGTCGTGGCGTCCCGCAGGATCGTCCCCTCGACCCTCTCCATCATGATCGTGTCGCCGGTGACATCAAAGAGGATCGGCGTCGACACCCCGGTCTTCCTGGCCGCGGCGATCAGCCGCGCCTCGGCCCGCGTCCTCTCCGTGATCAGGCGGGTATCCAGGGCCGCGACCCTGTACGACTTCGAGACACGCCTCTTCATCACCGTGTCATCGTCGATCGTCACGATCGCCTCCGCGCCCCGGCGCGGCCCCTCCTCGACCAGGCGCAGCACCTCGCCGTGCCGCCAGACCACGTCCACCTCATTGGCGCGGTAGTGGGAGTTCGCCCGCGACGCCTCGACCGGGATCGTCGCCCCGCTCTCCAGCATGATGCGGCCTGTGTAGGCGATCATCGCACCATTATCGCCGCAGAACTGCCGCTCGGGCACGAAGAGTTCGGCGCCCCTCTCCTCGCACATCGTCTTCAGCATCTCGCGGAGACGCCCGTTTGCGGCGACACCGCCGACCAGGAGCACCTCGTCCTTACCTGCCTGGGCAAGGGCCCGTTCGGTCACCTCGACACACATCCCGAAGGCCGTCTCCTGGAGAGAGTGGCAGACGTCCTCGATGTCGGCCTTGCTCTCCTGTGCGGCGGAGATCAGGCCGGAAAAGGCGAGGTCCATTCCCTTCACCGTATAGGGCAGGTCGATATACCGCCCGCCGCGGGCGAGTGCCTCGATCTTCGGCCCGCCAGGATGGGGGAAGTCCTTACTCCGGGCAAACTTGTCCAGCCCGTTCCCGAGCCCGATGTCCAGGGTTTCGCCGAAGATGCGGTACCGGCCGTTCAGGTAGCCGAGCACCTGGGTATTCGCTCCCGAGACATACAGGGTGATCGGGTCCCTGCACCCGGTCGCCCACCGGCCGATCTCGACATGCGCCACACAGTGGTTTACCCCGACCAGAGGCACGTCGAGGGCGAGGGCAAGAGCTCTCGCCGCCGTCGCCACAGTCCGCAGGCAGGGGCCAAGCCCCGGCCCCTGCGAGAAGGCCACCGCCGTGATCTCGTCCGGATCCGTGAGCACGCGGGAGATGACCTCCCGCATCGCGGAGGCATGGTGCTGGGCGGCCTCCCGCGGGTGAATCCCACCGCTCGGAGGCTGATACGGACTGGAGTAGAGGGAAACAAGATCCTCGCCGAAAATAGCGGCACTGAGGTTCCAGGCCGTCCCCTCAATACCCAGTACCTTTCCGCCCTTCTGCATCCTTATTCTGAAAACTCAGTATAGCCGCACTTCCCGCAGGCAAGGCGACCCTTGTGCTGGGCCATAAAGACGCCCACCCCGCAACGGGGACAGTACTTCCGCTGTGGCACTGCCTTGTCACCCTCGACCGAGAAATAGGCGCTGCGCTTTACTGCAGTCGGTGCAGCCTTCTTCGCCGCCGCCATCTTACTCGGCCCCCTCTGCCTTCGGGGCGCCCCTCTTGAGGAGGTACTCGCGCTCGGTCATCTTCAGGTTCTCCTCGTCGTCATAGATCCTGGCGACGCCCCGGAGTTCCATCATGCCGAACTGCTTCTTCGTTGAGTCGAGCACCGTCAGGCTTTCCTTGACATTCAGGAGGGCAGCCATTTTTCCGAGGATCTGGGCCCTCGAAGGTGTTGCGCCGTCGTAGGTAAGGGTAAAATGCACTTCCCTCCGGCTCAGAAGTTCATTCCGGTAGTCACGGGTGATCTCAAATTCCATCGATATCCCTCAAATATTGTCTACATATTTATTTAAAGCATGGGGGTTGATCCGGATCCCGGGTTATACCCGGACAAAAAGGGAATATAGATCGTTTGCAAGAGTTTTCAGGTCTTCTGTGACGATGCACGCCACCAGCCCCTCTCCCGGCTGCCCGTACAGGATCACCGAGTCCACGGGGGCGAGACGGGCGAGCGGGATCACCGCCAGGTCCTCCTCCCCGTCGACGATGATGAGGGCAGGCGGATGCTCCACGGCATCTTCGAGGGCCCTGACCAGTTCTTCAGTGAGGGTGCCTGCCGGGTTCTTCACCTGCACCCGGCGGTGGGCGCAGAGGGGAGTCTTTGCACAGGGCGCCCGCATCGTATATCCGTCTATGACGGCGATCTCAGGCGACCCCCCTGCCGCCAGCAGGTTGTGCGTCACCACGTCCCCCACCGTATAAACGGTCCTGCCCGCAAGCAGGGGAAGGGCATCGGCAAGTTCGGGAAAGAGCCTGCCGATCGGCTTTTTGAAACGGTCTCTGCACTCGTCAGGGAGGCGGAGCATCAACGGACCTTCAGAGCGTACCTGCCGGGCATTTCGAGGTTCATCCGCCGTGCGATCTCCGATCCTTCGGGGTCGATGATAATGAGGTAACCTGTCCAGTCCTCGGTGAGGTTCGTCGACCCGCAGGTCACACAGGACTCTCCCTCGACCACCTTGTGGCAGTCGCGGCAGACCTTCACCATCTTCTTCTTACGCGCTGGCGCCATGGCTCTCCTGCTCCTTTGTGCGCTCTTCGACAAGCCATTTTTCCGTGCCGAGACCGGCCTGTCGCATCGTCAGCCCGATCTTGCTCTCACGGGGCTCGCGCTCGTTGAGGCTCAGGGTCACCACCCGGCAGCGGATCCCGTCCCCGACCTGGATGGCCCGGCCCGACTCCTGGCAGTTGAGGGTGTTGTTCTTCTCGTCGTAGGTGATGAAGTCGTCGGAGATCTGGCTCACGTGGAGCATCGCGTCGATCGGCCCCAGGGAGATGAACGCCCCGAAACTCGTCGTTTCCACGACCTCCCCTTCGATCACTTCCTGCAGGGCGATCCTGAGCACCAGGGCCTCGAAGGTGACGTCATAATAGACTGCCCCATCGCCGTGGACGATTTCGCCCTCGCCGACCCTGTCGATCGTGGTCACGGCAATGAAGATGCCGATCTCTTTGTCTATGCTCCCTTCGAGCTGTTTCTGGAGTTCGTCCAGGATAACAGTTTCCAGGTCCTCGCCAAGGCGGTGCGGCGGCACCCTGACCTTGTCCTCGAGCGTCACACGATAATACATGCTATCCCCTTAAAATTTCCAATTTTTTCTGGCTTCTCAATGAGATTACAGGGACGCCCGCCGCGAGAAGGGCATTCCTCAGGCGGCGGTCGTTCGTCGCCACCATGCATCCCTCTGCGGCCGCGTACGCCTCCACACGGTCGTCGACCGCCCGGGCACTGCTCTGGCTCTCGACCTCGCGGCAGCGCTCTGCGAAGATCAGCCCGGCCCGTGCGGCGGCGGCGTCGTTTCCGCCGCCCCGGGCAAGCCCCTCCAGCTCGCGCTTCACGTCGGCGAGCACGAGCGGTTCATACCTCCCGAGGAGGGATCTGAGCTCCTCGAAGATGTCGATGCGGAACTGCACGGGCATCATCAGGGCATTGGTGTCCAGAAGCACCTTCACTCGGCAAGGATCCCCATGCCGATCAGACGCCACCGCCCTTCGACCTGACGGCTGATCGCAATCCTCGCTCCCACGTCCGCACATACCGGCCTCTTCAGGACCACTTCTGCCTGGTCCTTCTTCGTGTTCGTCACCACGCCTACGGTCACTGCCGTACCCACCGAGAGCATCAGCGGTTCCTTGTGCTTCAGCGGCGTGATGTCCAGTTCGCTTCCTGAACCGACGACCCTGTCCATCAACTTCACGGTGAAGGTGAGATGGTCGTGGATCGGCGGGAGGTCACCGACATGCCCTGCGACCTGACCGACAAGGGTGTCGCTCTTCGTGATCGCGGGGTCGAGCTTCGTGCCGAGTGCCATCAGCCCACCAGGCGCCGCCTCACTCACTTTCTTGTCGCCGGTGTGGATCGCGACGACCTTGGTGACGATCGGTTCCCAGACGGTCCTGTTCTCGGTCTGGGTCTGGATGCCCGGCCTGATCTCGATCTCTTCGCCGTCTTTGATGACGCCGCTTGTCAGGGATCCGCCGATCACGCCGCCCTTCAGGTCGCGCCAGTTCGCTCCCGGCTTGTTGATGTCGAAGGAGCGGGCGATGAGCATCCTGGCCGATGCTTCGGGGTCGCGCTCAGGGATCGGGATATTTTTGTCGAGTGCATCGATGAGAGCCCCGATATTGATCCCTTTCTGGGCAGAAACCGGGATAATGGGTGCGTTCTCAGCGATTGTTCCCTTCACGAACTTTTTTATCTGGCTATAGTGTTTGAGGGCGTCTGCCTGGGAGACGACATCGATCTTGTTCTGGACGATGACGATATTCTTGATCCCCACCAGTTCGAGAGCCGAAAGGTGTTCCTTCGTCTGCGGCTGTGGGCAGGGCTCGTTTGCGGCGATGACAAGCATTGCGCCGTCCATCAGGGCCGATCCCGAGAGCATCGTCGCCATCAGGGTCTCGTGGCCGGGTGCGTCCACGAAGGAGACGGTCCTGAACGGGGTGCCGGCGGCCCCGCAGATCGGGCAGACTTCCTTCGTGGAATAGGCTTCGCTCCCCTCGTGGTTTTCGCAACGGTAGAAGGTGGCGTCGGCATAACCGAGCCTGATCGAGATCCCCCTCTTCATCTCCTCACTGTGGCGGTCGGTCCACATCCCGGTGAGTCCAGAGACGAGGGTCGTCTTGCCGTGGTCCACGTGCCCGACAAGTCCGATATTGACGTTGGGTATCATAGCATCATGCAAACTGATTCAAACCTCCCTTCCTATATATATCGCACTCTTTATAGATAAATCGGTGCCGGACATGGGGGCCGGCAAATCCCGGAGTGGGCGGGCCATTGCGTACGATGTATGTTCCTGTTTCGGCGGCGGCAATGAATTGGTGTTACGCGTAATGCCATGCTTTATATTTTTGCGCGTACTACAGGATCGTATGAACCCAGAGAGCGAACTCTCCAGGATCGGTATCTCGCTGCCGAAGAACCTGCTCGACAAGTTCGACGCCATCATCAGCGCACGGGGCTACTCCTCACGTTCCGAGGGCATCAGGGATGCGATCAGGAGTTACATCACCTACTACCAGTGGATGTCCGACGTCAAGGGCGAGAGGCAGGGCGTGATCACGATGGTCTACGACCACGATCAGCGCGGCCTCCTCCAGACGATCACCGACATCCAGCACGAGTACATCCATACCATCCAGGCATCGATGCATGCCCATCTCAGCCATGACCAGTGCATGGAAGTGATCCTCCTCCGCGGCGACGGTGCGGCTCTCAAGACGATCGCCGAGAGGCTCATGTCCCAGAAGGGTGTGGAATCGGTAAAACTGACGACAATACCGATCGAGAAGGAGGATTAACCCCCTCCCTCGCAGGCATTGTCGATGTTCTTCCAGGCCTCCCCGAGGTCTTTGCCGAACTCCTTCTCTCTCCTGATGAGGTCGTCGGCGCTCTCCTCTCTCTCTTCCCGGGTGCGTCCCGGCTGTGCGGCAGGTTCCAGCGTGTCGACCCGGTACAGCAGTCCGGTGGTATCGATCTCGGCAAAGGTTTCCCCCCTGACCTCCTCGATCCTCGCCACCGTCCCGGCCGTGCCGGTCCGCGGGTAGCGTACCGCCATCCCGACAACGATCTCCGCGGTCTCCATGCAGGAGAATAGAGCGTGAAGATATAAAATATCGCCCGGCCAATCCCCTGATAATGTCCTTCACCTTCAACCACGTCAAAAAATGTTTTTTCGACGGCACCCACCGTTCATGTTCCCCTGAGGAGACCCTGCAGGTCATCGGGCCCCTGATGGACGAGATCGGCGTCGTCTCGGTCGAGGACGTCACCTCTCTCGACCGCCTGGGCATCCCCTGTTTCTCGGCCTTCCGCCCGCGTGCCGCCATCGGTGCGGCAAAATACCATGCCGGCAAGGGGAAGGGGCCCCTGCAGGCAGAGGTCTCCGCAATGATGGAAGCGGTCGAGCGCTACTCCGGCGAGTATCATGGCGACCGTATGGAGTACGCGAGTTTCGAGGAACTCGGGCCGATACGGGCGCTCGACCCGGCCGACATCATCCTGCCGCGGCCCCTGGAGAAGGACGAGAAACTCCACTGGAGCCCGGCCACCGACATCCTGAACGACGAAGACGTCCTCGTGCCCTCGAATGCTGTCTTCCATCCGTACGACTGTCTGGGCATGACCGTCCCCCTCTTCACCTCGGACACGAACGGCCTTGCTGCGGGGAATATCATGGAGGAGGCCGTCCTCCATGCACTCCTTGAAGTGATCGAGCGCGACGCCCTCTCACGGGCCGAAAGGCTGCGGAATATGGGGCGGCGCCTTGCGGTCGGTGCCGACGGGCCGGTGCGTGGGGTCATCGACCTCTTTGAGGGGCACGGGATCGCGGTTCACCTCTGGCTCCTGGAGGGGCGGACCGGCATACCGACGGTCGCCGCGGCTGCAGACGACACGGTCACGAAGGACCCGGCCCTCCTTGTGATGGGCGCCGGCACCCATCCTGACCCGACGATCGCGGCCCTCCGCGCCCTCACCGAGGTGGCCCAGAGCCGTGCGAGCCAGCTCCAGGGCGGCCGGGTCAACCCGGGCCGGCAGCACCTGATCGAACAGGCGGGCTACGAGAGAATGAAGCGGATCAATGGCGCGTGGTTCCGAGAAGCCGCATCGGTCCCGATCGAGGATGTCCCGAACCGTGCGACCGCGTATTTCGACGACGACATCAGGGTCGTCCTCGACGAGGTGGCGACCTCGGCCGACCGCGTCCTTCTCTGCGACCTCACGAGGACCGCGGTCCCGGTCGTCCGCGTGATCGTGCCGGGCTTCGAGGTCTCGCACATGAACTGCGACCGGATCCCCCGCAGGCAGGGGTGACAGTGAGGGGGTGCCGATGCCGGGGGGCTGCCGCTCGAAAACCTTCGGTTTTCTCAACTCACTACGGTCGCCTCCCGGTCCCTCGAAAATCAAAGATTTTCTCAAGCTTGCTGATGCTCGCACCCTGTAAGATCGGACGGGGATGGCAATCTCCCTTCTCTGGATATTCTGTCCGCCCTTTCCCCGTCCAATCCTAATTTTTGGGGTCCGGGGGCTTGCCCCCGGTTCAGATTGTGGGGAAGGCGTCGGCCCGCGCTTCCCCCCGCGGGATCCAAATGGTCTCTCCTGATCCCCGTATGAAAACTTCTCCAGAGCCCGCCCCTAGTACATCATCAATTTTCTGAGCCGCGAGACCAGGGCCACCGTGCCTGGCCGCGGGGGTGCGGTCTCCTCCTCAAACTTCTTTCCACGCAGAGCGGCGAAGATCGCGGCGATCGCCTTCCCGTGCGACGGGCCGTAGCCCCCCTCCAGGACGAGGGCCATGGGCAGGTCGAGAGAGAGGGCGAGGTTTGTCAGGAGCCCGTAGTCGTCCGGAGACAGGTGCATCTCTCCGTGCGGGTCGTCGGCGAGGGCGTCCTGCCCGGCTGAGATGATCAAGAGGTCAGGGCGGTGTGCCCGGACCGCGGGGAGAAAGACCCCGGCAAAGAGGAAAGCATAGTCCGCGATCCCGCCGCCCGGTGCGAGGGGCGCGTTGAGGGTGAACCCCCTGCCCGCGCCGGTGCCGACCTCCTCGGGCCAACCCGTTCCCGGAAACCCTCCCCTCTGGTGGACAGAGAGGTAGAGCACGCGGTCGGATGCGAGAAAGATCTCCTGGGTGCCGTTCCCGTGGTGCAGGTCCCAGTCCAGGATCGCAACGCGGTCCACCTCCCGGAGGGCCTTTGCCGCGGCAAAGGCGGCATTGTTGAAGATGCAGAAGCCCATCTGCCGTGCGGGTCTGGCATGGTGGCCGGGTGGGCGGACCAGGGCAAAACAGTTCTCGCCGTCGAGGGCGCGCTCCGCGGCGGCGCCGGCCGATCCCGCGGCGGTGAGAGCGACCTCCAGGGTCGAGGGGGTGATATAGGTATTGTCATCGAGAAAACAGCAGCCCCTGCCCATCTCCCTGATCCACCGCACATAGGCCGGGTCATGGACGATCTCGATCTCGGCCGGGTCGGCGGCGACAGGGGGGCGGACAGGGATGTCGGGCGGGAGGCCTTCGAGGACCTCCCGCAGGCGGGCGCCTGTCTCGGCGCCTCCCTCCATATCGTGTTTCGCAAACACCCTGCCGGTGATCGCGGACGCTTTCATCAGTTGATAGTCAACCCTTGCATGACGGCGTCCTCGGACACATCGAAGGTCCGGCCGGTCCCGACGATCCGGTACGGCCCGGTCGCACGCACGTCATAGGGCGTGCCCGAGGTGGAATACGGCACCACGAACTCGCCGTTGATGCTCTCCTGCCTGTAGGTGAAGGTCCTTCCCGTGTTTGCGGTCAGGCTCACCTCGATCGTCCCCTCCCCCTTGATATGAGCGCCGGGGACGAACTCGAAGACCTTGACGTATCTGATGTCCGGGGTCTTTGAGGAGTATGTGTTCTGGCTTGATTCATGGACGAGCCTGAAGTGCTGGAGTGCCGGCGCCTCGCTCCCGGCCATGGTAAGGTTGTTCTCGAGGCCGATGGTCCCGGCGTGCATCCCTGCCTTCGCCTTCGCGTTGTAGGCCTCCACCTTCGCCTGTGCGGTGTCCGCGTCCAGGATCGAGAGGTTCGTCATCACGGGCAGGCCGTAACCGGTCGCGGCGGCATCGGCGTACTCGGTGTAGTAGACCTGGTCTGATACGGACATCGAGCCGTCGAAGTTATGGAGGCGTGAGGTCATCGTCTGGAAGTACGCGGGGGTGTAGACTCTATACTGTACAAGGTTGTCCTGACCGACAGGGACAAGCCAGGTCTGCTGGTAGGGCTGTGGCCCGGCCTTCGGGTCGAACCAGGTCGCCATCGCCCACAACTTTCCGGTGTCCATCATGGTGTCGGTGATCACGTACCTGGTCCCGTCGTTTGTCAGGATCT
>NZ_JAQVNX010000055.1 GCF_028702905.1 Methanofollis sp. | reverse complement strand
TGGTAAATCCTATTCATGAGATATGTGGCGGGGGGCAAAGCCTCCCGGTCTCGAAAACCTACGGTTTTCTCATGCTCGCTGACGCTCGTTCGGCGAAGACTTCGTCTTCTCGACTCCCTTCGGTCGTCCCCTCATCTCAGGATAGGGGATGGATGGCAGTCAACTTCTCGATCTCCTTTTCTCTCTTCCCCGGACTCCCGGATTGCGATAGGGCGGGGAGGGCAGAGGGACCCGCGCGGGATCGTCATGCAATCAAAAAAATATTCCGACCCCTTCAGAACCAGGCGTCGAGCGTCTTCTGTCCCGCCGTCTTCCCGAGTCTGTCCAGGGCCGCACCGACCCGGTCCTCGGAGAAGGAATATTCGCCGCAGAGCATGGCGACGATCCCCTCCCTGTCCGGATTCTTCCAGGCGAGGTGGTAGTCGTCGGTGATGGGGGGATCCAGGAAGAACGAGCGCACCGGCTCGGGGTCGAAGTCCGGGGCCTTCTCCCGGATCGTCTCCGCGAAACCGCCCTTCTTCACGATCTTCAGGGCCGTCTTCGCCCCCACGCCCCTGATGCCGGGGTTGAAGTCGGTCCCCACCAGGATCCCGACCTCCACCAGTTCCTCGCGCGTGAGGCCGAGACCGCCGAGCACCGCCGCAAGGGAGACCGACTCCGGGCGCACCGTCACCTGCCTCCCCCGCATCTTCCTCTTCCCCGAGATCGCCAGGTTCCGCAGGAGGCGCGGCGCCCCGAAGAGGAGGGAATCGTAGTCCTGCGAGGCCGCCGTCGAGACGTCACCCTTCTGCGCCATGTAAGCCGCCTGGGCCTCGCCCTCGCTCGGCGCCTGGACCCAGGGGATGCCCATTAACTCAAGGAGGCGCCGACCGGACGCGATCATCGCGTCATCGATCCGTGTCGAGGCGCGCGCCTGCTTATAGGCTTCCGCGGTGTCGCCGCAGGCGATGGCCTCCTGCCACCTGACACCTGCCGCCTCCCGCACCTCCCGGCGCTTCTCGACCGTCGTGCTCTTCAGTTCCGGGGGGGCGCCGTCAAAGACATAGACCGGGCGTATCCCCTTCTCCAGGAAGTTGATATTCCGGAAAAACAGCCCTGATAGATGGGAGGTGACGCGCCCTTCCGCGTCCATCAGGGGGGTGCCGTCAGGCTGCCTGATGATGGTCAGGAACTGGTACAGCGCATTGAAGGCATCGATGCCGACCGCGCCCCGCACGTCGTCAAGCTCCATCTCCTGACAGAACTCGCCGAGTATATCACGTAATGCAACGCCCATGTATAATCTCGCAAAAAGGGTTTACCTGTACATCCTGCGGGTGATATCGCTCACCGTATCGTCGATGTGCCTCACGGTAGTGTCATATTTCTGTGCCATTGTGGTGGAGAGCTCTTCCAGGTTCACCCGCATCGTCCGCTCGCGCGCAATGATGCTTGCCTCGAGTTGCTGGATCTTGTACCCGAGCGAGAGAAAGAGGCCGCCAAGGGAGAGCATCATCAGAGTCGTCGCCACAGCCATGGTCAGGTCCTGCCAGACCCGCCAGACCAGGGTGAGGGTGGACAGGACAAGGACGATGGTGAGGACAATGTCAACGAGGGCTTCTCGGATCTCCATGCTTTTAGATGATAAGGAACTATTAATTAATCTAACGATATCAGAAGAGGTCAGAAATGGATATTCGGAATAACATGCCCCTGATGGTGATGCCGGCGATGCTGATCGTGGTCGAGGTGCTCGGCATCCTCCTTGCCCTGCCGATGCAGTCGGCCGGCGTTGCGGCCTTTGAAGACCCGACATCTGTCGCAAATCCCTTTATATTTCTCGGCCTCCTCCTGGCCTTCACTCTTCTCATGCTCGGTCTGATCAGGATCGGCGGAAAGAAAGTGATCCTCGGACTTGTTGCGCTCTCCATATTCCTGACTTTCTACTACATCTTCTGGACTCTGTCGGCCGTCGTCCTCGGAGTTTCTTCTGCCGCGTTCATCCTCCCAATCGCGGCCGCCGGTGCAGCCACGGCCGTCCTCTTCCTGTACCCCGAGTGGTACGTCATCGACACCCTCGGCATCCTTATCGCCGGGGGCGTCGCCTCCATCTTCGGGATCTCCCTTGCCGTCCTGCCGGTGATCCTCCTTCTCTCTCTCCTTGCCGTCTATGACGCTCTCTCGGTGTACAGGACAAAGCACATGATCGCCCTTGCCGAGGGTATCATCGACCTCAAGACGCCCATCCTCTTCGTCATACCAAAGAAGAGAGATTTTTCGTTCAGAAAAGAAGGGATGAACCTTCAGCAGGAGAAGGAAGAGCGCGGGGCATTTATCATGGGGATGGGCGACCTGATCATGCCGTCCATCCTTGTCGTCTCGGCCCAGGTCTTCGTCCCGGCCCCGACCCTCTGGTTCATCTCAGTCCCGGCGCTCGGAGCGATGGCCGGGTCAGTCGTCGGTATGGCCGTCCTCCTCAAGTTCGTCCTCTCCGGTCGTCCACAGGCCGGACTCCCGCCCCTCAACGGCGGTGCCATCCTCGGCTTCCTCCTCGGCTGCGCCCTGAGCGGGAGCTGGGGCTGGCTCCTGATAGCGTGAGAGGATCTCGGTGAGCACCGCGTCCACGCCCTCTCTGGTGGCGGTGGACATGGAGAGCATGCCTTCCTCTCCCGGACGGATATCGGCCTTGTTGGCGACGACGAGAATCGGCACCTCGGCCATCACCCTGATCGCCTCAAGGAGATCATTCTGGTCCTCTATCGGGTAGCCGCAGTACTCGCTCGGGTCAAGGATGAAGACGATCAGGTGTGCGGAATTCACGATCGCGGCGATCGCCTGCTCTTCGACGGCATTCCTCTCTTCCTCAGGCCTGTTGAGAAGGCCGGGGGTGTCGAGGAACTGGATCCTGTGGCGCCCATCATAATTGTGGCCCAGGATCACACCCTTCGTGGTGAAGGGGTACGAAGCGATCTCCGGCTCGGCCGACGAGACCAGCCTGATAAAGGAGGACTTGCCCACATTCGGGTAGCCCGCGATCACCACGGTGAACTCGTTGTCCTTGACGTCAGGGAGTTTGCGCAGGACATTTCGCGCCACATTGAGGAAGAGGAGGTCTTTGTTGATCTGGTGGACGATCGATGCGATCCTCGCCACCGCCCGCTTCCGCACTGCTGCGGTATCCTCGGCCCTCCTGATCCGTCTTCCGCCGTGTTCAAAGCCCATCCTTTTGGTGTGCATCGCTGCCCACCCCACGTTCCCGAGGGCCATCTTCAGCCTTTCAATACCGAAGAGCGCCTCGACGGTATCACGGTAAAAAGGCGGTTGGTCCTCGAAGACCGGAAACGACTGGATGACATGGACCAGTTTGTCATGGACGGCGCTTGAAACTGCCCTGACAAAATCTTCATTCGCACGGTCTTTGTTCGTCTTTGTCCGCATCTTTGCGGCGGCTCGCCGGAAACTCCGGTCAAGCACTTCGTCCGCCGTCGGTACGGTCGGTATTCTCTCAAAATCCACGACACCCACAACCAAAAATATTGATGCTCAGTGAGACCAAACTCTGTGTATGGATTTATCGCTCATACAGAAAGAGATACTCATCACCCTCATCACCCTGTACCACCGACATTCCCGCGCGATCAAGGGGGAGGAGATCGCCGACGTGCTCAAGCGCAATCCCGGGACAGTCAGGAACCAGATGCAGTCCCTCAAGGCTCTCAGCCTCGTCGACGGCGTCCCCGGCCCGAAGGGAGGGTACAACCCCTCGGCACAGGCCTACCGCGAGCTCAATCTCATGAACTATGACCAGGAGTCGCATGTCCCGATCGCCAGGAACGGCACCGAAGTCGAGGGAGCCAATGTGGCGGAGATCGACTTCACCACCCTCTGCCACCCTGACATCTGCCACGCGCTGATCCGGATCCTCGGGAGCGTGAAGGTCTTCGATATCGGGGACCAGATCACCATCGGCCCGACCCCGGTGAACAAACTCCTTGTTAGGGGGGAGATATTCGGAAAAGACGAGGTAAAAAGTTCGCTTCTCATTTCCATCATCGAGATGATCTCCCTCCCGAAAAAATCGGTCCGGCATTATATGAGCGCCCCGATCCTCGCGCTCTCCTCGGAAGATACTCTCAAATCCGCGGCGTCCTTTTTTGCGCAGCACCGCATCCATGGGGCGCCGGTGATGGACAGTGAGAGGCTCGCCGGGATCGTCACCCTGACCGACCTTGCCGACGGACTGGACCAGGGACTTGACCTTGCCACACCGGTCACCGCGGTGATGACCTCGGATGTCGTCGAAGCCGATGCCGACACCCATCTCTACGAGGTGATCCGGCGCTTTAAAGAGCGTGAAATCGGGCGTCTCATCGTTGTAGAGGGCGGAAAGCCCATCGGGATCATCACCCAGTCGGACATCATAGGTGTCTTCCCCGCACTGTAAGGGGGGCAATAATTGGCGGTACACTGATCTGGCAACCCACAACTATAAATATGGGTATTCACATCAAGGGGTGTGTTATTTCAACCCACTCTTCCCTCTGGGGGACGGGGTTGAGGAGCGAGGTGAAAACAGATGAGCGAACTGCCAATTGCACCAGTCGGAAGGATCATCAAGAATGCCGGTGCTGAGCGTGTCAGTGCCGACGGGAGCGAGGCTCTGGCCACTCTGATGGAAGACTACGGCACGGTTCTCGCACGGGAGGCGATCAAACTCACCCGTCATGCGGGAAGAAAGACCGTCAAGTCCGTGGACATCAAGATGGCCTCCGAGATTCTCAAGTGAACACCCGGCGGAAAACGGCGGGATACTAAATTCTCCTTCTTTTCAAACAATTTATATATCCCCGAAACCCACCCAGAAACTATGAGTACGATCTTTTCACGGGGCCTTGCACGCAAAAAAGTGATGAGCAATGACGGGATGATCATCGGCCAGATCAAGAACCTCATGGTCGACCTTGATACCGGCGAGGTGATCGACCTGATCGTCAAACCTGATGCCTCCTTCGACACGGCAGGATACAGGATGGACGGCGAACACATGCTTATTGCCTTCGAAGCGGTCAAGGACGCACGCGACTACATCGTGGTCGACCGGTACCTCTCGAAGAAATAATTATCCGAATAATTTCTGATATTTCCGGATAATTTCAACAAACCCGTCCCCATATCTCTTTTCAGAGACATAATCGGCTGTTGCCTTCGTTCCAGGCGTGGCGTTGTCCACGGTGGCCCCGATGCCGGCATGGCCGATCATCTCCTTATCGTTCTCAGAGTCACCGATAGCAAGGAAATCTGCGGGAGAGAGGCCCATCAGGAGGGCAAGGTCGGAGAGGGCTGTCCCCTTCGAGATGCCCTGATACTGGAGGTGAATGGCAAAGCCGGTGTCGATCGCCCTGACCGGCATGCCGACGATCACCCCGGCTACCTCGGCGGGCTCGACGGTGCGGGCAAAGGCGATGTCGGCAAAGCGGTTGTCCGGGGAGTACAGGGTGAGGGTCTTTCCCTCCGCAGCAAAATACTCCTCGATCCGGTGATACGCGTCCCAGCAGACCGACTGGCAGCCTGCCACATGGACCTGGCCGTCGAAGCGGAGACGATACACCCCCCCGTTCTCGCCGATGATCGTCCCGTCGGTCCCGATCATCTTGCACAGTATGTCCAGGGAGCAGATGGTATTTCCGCTTGCGATGACCACAGGGATGCCGGTATCGACAAGGTCCCGGATCGTCTCGATGGCGGCGGTGGAGATCCGCCGCCGTGCATCGGTCAGGGTGCCATCGAGATCGGTGACGACCGCCTTCAACACTGGCCGACCACCTTCAGGGCTTGAGGCCCGACGTCTCGACGACGAACGCCGCCTCGCCTTCGGGCAGGTTCGGGCTGTCGACGAGTTTTGCGATCCGCCGGCCGCCCTTGCTCTTCCTGAGGTAGAGCCTGAACTTCGCGGCATGCCCGACGATGTTGCCGCCTATCGGTTTCGTGGGGTCGCCGAAGAAGACGCCAGGGTTCGACTGGACCTGGTTGGTGACGAGTGCAACCGCATTGTACTCCTCGGCGATTTTTGCAAGGTCGTACATGTGCCTGTTCAACTTCTGCTGCCGCACCGACAGGGTGCCCCTGCCGGCATATTCTGCCCTGAAGTGGGCGGTCAGCGAGTCGATGATGATCAGCCGTACGGGATAGTCGCTGTCCTTCATCTCGTTTGCAAGGTCGCGAGCACTGTCGACGAGGAGCATCTGGTGGTCGGAGGTGTAGCCCTTTGCAACATGGATCCGTTCCAGGAACTCCATGAGCGGCGGTGTATCGTAGCCCGGGATCTCGAGCCCGGCCACCATCTGCTCGATACGTTCGGGGCGGAAGGTGTTCTCGGTGTCGATGTAGACGCAGGACCCGTGCAGTCCGCCGAGTTCTTCGGGGAGCTGGGCGTTGACCGCCATCTGGTGGGCAATCTGACTCTTGCCCGACCCGAACTCGCCGTAAAATTCCGAGATGGACTTTGTCTCCAGGCCGCCACCGAGGAGGGCGTCGAATTCGGGGACAAGGGTCTGAAGTTTTTTCACTTCTTTCCTGTCTTCGAGGACGGCGACGCCGGTCTTGAACCCGCCGATATCGGCGAGTTCGCGGGCTGCCTTAATAATCTTCTTTGCGCTTGACTCTCCGATCTCTGCCGCCTCGGCGAGGTCGGCCGGCGAAGCTGTGGCAATGCCCTCGACAGTTGCATAGCCTGCCTCCCGAAGCTTGTCCGCCGTTGTCGGCCCGACGCCTGGGAGGTCTTCGAGGTCCATAGATACGTTTGGCATGTTTTCCCTCACTCCTTCAGATATTTTGGCCGCACACCAGCAGAAAAGGTGCGGAGGGCCCGGAAACACCCGGTTGATCGTGGTCTCCGGGCACACATATCACTTTCGCACCTGACATATACTCCCCTCTCCGTGTGCGGGGTGAAAGTGAAAAGTTCTCAGCATGTCTCGTCGAGCAGGGCCGCAAGGCGCCTTTCAAGGGCCTGCCTGTCTACCTCTGCCGGTTCGACGGCCTGCGGGATGATCCGCGGCCCCCGCCGTGTCCCGGTCACCGTCACTTCCTGGCCGGGGAGGATGTCGCCAGAGAGGAGGTAGGCCTCGGTGCCGTTGTCGAGGGTCATGCCGAGGGTCGAGGGGACGGTCGTCCCCTGAAAGACGATCTCTTTGTCGTCCTCTTCACCGGCCCCGACGAGCATGCTCCCCCTCCCGACAGAGACCTCGGTCCCGCCGCTTCGCCCCTCCTTTGCCCTCGCATGGTAGACACGGAGTTCGTCGCCGGTCGCAAGGCCGAGGAGGGCGCGGTCGCCCCAGAGGACAAGGTGTATCGTCCCCGAGTCGTCGGAGAGGTCGATATTCTGCACATAGGACCGCTCTCCGGTGCGGGTCTGGAAGCTCCGCGGCGGCTGCACCGCCGCCACCCGCCCTTTCAGGGAGACGCACTCCCCGGCCTTCACCTCGACCGCCGGCGTGACCCTGACATCTACGTCCTCGTCGATCGGCGTGACGCTGCCGCGGTCGTCAAGGGAGAACTCAGGCCCCCCGGCCTTCACGGCCCCTCTGGCACCCCTGATGCACACCACGTCCCCGGCAGCAGAGGCCGCGAGCACCGCCGGGTCCCAGCAGACGAGGCGCGCCGTCCCGCTTTTGTCGCCGATGACGGCCGTGACCATCGTTCCACCTGTCCCGTCTCCCCGCGTGAACTCCCGCGGCTCTCCGATGCCGAGGATGCGCACCACAAGGTCGCCGGTGCCGACCGGGGAGGTGCAGGTGCGTTCGGTCTCCATCGGGCAGTCGATGAGCACGGTGGACTTCCGCAGGGCAAGCGCCGAGACGCTCCCACCCCGCGGTGCAAGCCTCCCGATCACCTCGAGTACCTCGCCGGGCTCGATCTCCCCGGCCGCCCCGGCCTTCTCGTCCCAGAGAGTCACCTCGATCCGTCCGGACGCGTCGCCGAGGAGGAGGGTGGCGCGCACTCCGGTCTCCCCGTCCTTCCTGGCGAACTCCTCGGGTTCGCTGGCAGAGAGCACCTTCCCGAAGAAGGAAACGATCGAGGGGCCGGGGGCGATGCCGGCGATCCGTTGGTGGTGGCGGCCGCAGTCGGTGACGACGAGGAGCGAAGCGGCGTTCTCGTCGAGGAGACCGCCCGCCGCCTTCATCCGTTCGCCGACCCGCTTTTCAAATTCCTCGCGGCTGATCAGGTCGTCGACGAGGGCGTAGTGAAAGTTCACGGTTGTCCGTTCACTCCTCCCAGACAGGGGCCTCCATGGCGGCGGTGACGTCGTCGAGGGTCTCGGCCCGGCGCATCAGGGCGTGCTTCCCGCCGCTCACCGCCACCTCGGCAGAGCGTGGCCGGCTGTTGTACTGCGAGGACATCGCATAGCCGTAGGCGCCCGCATCGAGAACGGCGATGACGTCGCCGGCCTTCGGGGCCGGGAGGGCGCGGTCATGGGCCAGGATATCACCGGTCTCGCAGATCGGGCCTGCCACCGTATAGGTGCCGTCGGCAGGGAGATCGGCGCGGTCGGCGACGAGCACCTCGTGATAGGAGTCGTACATCGCCGGGCGGATGAGCAGGTTGAAACCGGCGTCCACGTTCACGAAGGTCTTGTGGGCCTTCTTCACCGAGTTCACGCGAGTGAGGAGGACCGAGGAGTCGCCGACGAGCCAGCGGCCGGGCTCCACCCAGAGGGCCGGGTCGATCCCGCATTCCTTGATGCCCTGCAGGAATACGGGCATCACGGCGGCCGCATAATCGTCGGGTGTCGGCGCCGGGTCGGTGTCGTGGTGGTACGGGATGCCGAGGCCGCCGCCGATGTCGAGGAACTCCAGGTGGACGCCGAGGTCGGTGACCTCCTTTGCGACCCGCACCATCACCTCGGCAGAGCGGGCGAAGGGTTCGACTTCGAGGATCTGGGAGCCGATGTGGCAGTGGATACCGACAGGTTCGATGTGTTCGCAGGCGAGTGCCTCCCTGTAGGCGGCGATGATCTCCTGCGCCGGGATGCCGAACTTGCTCGTCGCAAGCCCGGTGGCGATCTTCGGGTGGGTCGGCACCTCTAGGGCCGGGTTCACCCTGAAGGCGATCTCTGCGGTCTTTCCCGCCTCGCCGGCAACGGCGTCGAGCTGGTGGAGCTCATCCAGAGAGTCAACCGAGACCCGCACCCCTTTCTCGACGGCGAGGGCGAGATCCGCGCGGCTCTTGGAACTCCCGTTGAAGAGGAGACGTTCGGGTTTCATCCCGGCACGGAGCGCCAGTTCGAGTTCGCCAGGGGAGAAGACGTCTGCACCGGCCCCTTCGGCGGCGAGGGCTCTTATCACCGCAAGGTTGCCGTTTGCCTTTGCTGCGAAGAGTACCTGCACGTCAGGGTAGTGGGCGGCGAGGGCCGCGTGGAAACGCCTGACGTTGCCGGTGATCCGGTCGAGGTCGGTGACGTACAGGGGCGTGCCGTACTCTTCCGCAAGGGAGACGCAGTCGACGCCGCCGATGGAGAGGCGGCTGTCCCTGACTGTCAGGTGCGACGGGAGCTTCATGGTGCAATCCTCCTGATGCGTTCGAGCGCCTCCTCGATCCGTTCGACCGAGCGGGTGATGGCGAAACGCACGTAACCGTCCCCGCTCTCACCGAACCCGACGCCCGGAGTCACGACGATGCCGGCCTCGTTGAGGAACTGCGCCGCCGTCTTCATGCAGTCTTCGACCGGCATCCAGACATAGAATGTTGCCTTTGGTGCACGGACGTCGAAGCCGAGTTCGTTGAGGCCCTTTACGAGGACGTCCCGGCGCTCCTGGTACACGGCGCAGGCGTCCGCGACGCACTGCTGTGAGCCGGTGAGCGCGGCGACTCCCGCTTCCTGCACGGCGTCGAAGACCCCGGAGTCCATGTTCGACTTCACCCGGCCAAGTCCAGCCAGGATCTCGGGGTTGCCGACGGCCATGCCGATCCTCCAGCCTGTCATATTGTAGGTCTTGGAGAGGGAGTGCATCTCCACGCCGACCTCCTTTGCCCCGTCGATTTCCAGGAAGGATGGGGCTTTGTAGCCGTCGAAGGTGATCTCCGAGTAGGCGTTGTCGTGGACGACGACGAGGTCGTTGTCGCGGGCGAACTCCACGACCTCCTCGAAGAACGCCTTCGGGGCGATCGCCGCGGTCGGGTTGTTCGGGTAGTTGAAGAAGAGGAGCTTCGCCTTCTTCAGGACGTCCTTCGGGATGTCGTCGAGGACGGGGAGGAAGTTATTCTCCGCGGTGAGGGGCATGAGGTGCGTCCTGCCCTCGGCAAAGAGCGTCGAGGTCTTGTAGACCGGGTAGCCCGGGTCGGGGACGAGGACATAGTCGCCGGGATTGACGAAGGCCTCGGGGATGTGGGCGATGCCGTCCTTCGAGCCCATCAGGGCGAGGACTTCCCTGTCCGGGTCGAGGGAGACGGAAAAACGCGTCCCGTACCACTCCGCAACCGCCTGGCGGTACGAGGCCATCCCCTCGTAGGCGGGGTAGTGGTGGTTTTTCGGTTCCCTCACCGCCCCGACCATCGCCTCGACGATATGCGCCGGCGTCGGGAGGTCAGGGTCGCCGACACCGAGGTCGATGATGTCGACTCCTTCTTTCCTCTTCTGGGCCTTCATTGCGTCGATACGGGCGAAAAGGTATGGCGGCAGGTTTTCCAGTCTCTGCGAATACATCGCTTTACTATTGCAGGGCTAGAATAATTAATTTCGTGCCCGGCCACAGAAACCGGGAAAAACTTCCGAAAAGACGCCCTCAACCTGCCAACAGGGCGCCGGGTATTCTCAGGGCGCGTATGTCGGGTTCCGGGAGGAGGAGATGTTGCAGACGAGGTCGCGGGGGCAGGGGGCGCCGTCATCATCGGCGATATTTCCCTGGGCGCGGACCTGCATGCAGATGTCGCACATCCGCAGGCTCATATGCCCGACATTTTCACAGACGAGGTCCTCGGCAAGTTGCCTTATGGACGATACCGCATTGTCCCCCAGTTCTATCGAGCAGCCGCGTTTTTTGGAGGCGTACTGGGAGACGGAAGCCGGGGTAATGTCGAGCATGGTCGAGACCTTCCTCTGCGACAGTCCTTTTTCCATCAGTTCCTGCACGAGGCATGCACGGATGCATGGGAGGATAAGCCAGACGCCAGTCTCGCAGGGGAGTTTCATGAGATCACAATCCATAAATTGAGAGAGTTCGGATTAACAATTGTTAATGGGTATATCATATAAGAGTTGGGAACATGCCAGTACCCCCGTGGGCAGGGCGTGACCGGGAAGGGAAAATTTGATGGATCTGCACACCCATACGGGAATTCAGGTAAAAAGAGGGGAACCACGGGAGATCGACGACGAGGTCTGCGTCGAGCACCGCTACCTCCTTGTGATGAACGGCGCCCCGGTCGCCAGGATGGTGGCGTCCGACGATGCCCTCAGGGAGTTCGGTGCCGGTTTTGCGATTACCGAGGGCCTTGCCACGGAGGTTGTCTCTGTTGAGGTGGCCGGGGACGAGATCAGGATCGAGGCAGTCCCTGCACCGGCCTGTGAGCAGGTGGTCGAGTCGTCGGGTGGGACGGCGTTTCTCCGTGAGATCCCGCGGGTCGTATCAGACCTGCGGATCGGCATCGACGATGTCTACCGGATGACCGCCGCCATCGAGTCGGACGAATGGCAGAGGACGGGGGGTCTCCACTGCTCTGTCCTCTTCTGCGACGGGGAACTCTGCGCGAAGGCCTGCGATGTCGGCCGCCACAACACGGTGGACAAGGTGATCGGGCACGCCGTCCTCGCGGGTCTCGACCGGTCGCGGTGCGTCCTCGGCTGCACCGGTCGCCAGCCTGCCGGGATGGTGGCGAAGGCGGCCCGTGCCGGCATACCGATCGTCATCTCGCGTGCCGCGTCCACCTCCGAGGGGATCGCGACCGCCAGCGAGGCCGGGCTCACTCTTGTCTGCTTCTCGCGGGGTGACCGTTTCACCGTCTACACCCACCCGGAGCGTATCGAAGGTGTCGGCCAGATGGGCCGGGATGAATGAGGAGACCAGCATGACAGAAATGGAAAGGGGATCTGAAGGACAGAAAGAGGGGCTGATCATGCTCGGGTGCCCGGAAGCCGCGGCGCAGGTGAGCGTGGCCCTGCACATCGCGCACGGCCTCCGAAAGATGGGCCTCGTGCCGGTCGTCGCCGGCAACCCGTCGGCACGGTCGCTCGTGGCGATGGCCGATCCCGACCGGCATTATGTCGGCGAGATGGTCGACCTCGACGCCTGCATTGAGGCGCTTGTGGCACATGAACAGGACTATGCCGTCTCTTTTGTGCTCATACACAGGGAGAGCGGCGTCAGTTACGCGGGGACGGTCGGCAGCGTCTCTGCCGGGCGCCTTGTGACGGTCGTCTTCGGGAAGGAGGCAGGGGAACTTGCCGGGCTCATCGACTTCCCGTGCGAGCGGGTGGTGGCGAAAGCCGTTCATAATGTTCTGCCACTCTCAAAAGAAATCGACAGGGTGATGGGATGGGATGCGTAGAGGCGCTTAACTACGAGATACTCCTCAGGAACTGTTCCTTCAAGGAGTACAGGGAATTTATCAAGAAGCACTACCGGGAGTATTACGATGTGATGCCCGGGTACCGCATCTTTGACCTTGCCCTTATCGGCGTTCCCCCGATCCCGATCGGTGTGGACGGCGATTATGTGATCTTCCCGTATACGAAACCGTGTCACGGCACCTTCGTGCTGAGGGTCGAGGGGAAAGAGGAGATACAGAAACTGAGGTCGAAAAAATGAAAGTCATTGTGAGGTCATTTGCGACATTCAGAAAGATCCTGGAGAACGAGCGGGAGGTCGAGTGCCTGGAAGGTGCGACTGTCGGAGATCTCATCTATATGCTCATCGCGGAGAGGCCGGCCCTCAGGGACGCGATCTTCGCCGCGCCAGGCATCCTCCAGGACCATGTCAATATCCTGAGGAACGGGAGGAACATCCACTTCGAGGAGGGTCTGCAGACAGCCGTCGCGGACCGCGACGTGATCTCGCTCTTCCCGCCTGTCGGCGGCGGATAAAAAAGAAAAGTAGAAGTCAGGTGGGCTGGGCAGAGGCAGAAGGGTTGTGGTCCACGCCCCCCCAGTATGGACCACATCCCTGTTCCGCCAGCAGGATCCGGAGTGATCGAAAAGAATCCATCCTGCTGATATCCTGCACGCCCTCACAGGGCGGCACAGTGATGAACTCCGGCAACCAGCATGTGTGGCCATCTGCCAGTCTGCAGAGGTGCGACCCTCTGCATACCGGTCTTTTGAACCTTATGGCAGACCTAGCAAGCCTGTACTTCCCTTTGTACCTGTTTGTGCCCCGTCATAGACGAAGAAACGTGTCCCCCCACGTCCACGAGTCTTACCCGCTCAGGGGCATTCCGCTAATATCCCGCTGTGATGATAAAGGTTTCGCATGGCCGGGCCCATTGCCCTTACCCGCATGAAAAAATTGACGAAAAATATTCTGTTTCACTAACAGGGGTTTAAAAATATATTGATACGTCAACAGGTGCCTGAAAAGCATCTTTTGTGTACGATCCCGGCATCCCGATTCCGGTAGTCTCGGGCATCGCCGGAAAATATATGATCCGGCACTCTCTGTCGCCAACTCCCTGTATCTCCCCTCTGCGATTGGGACGCATCAGGGAGTTTCCAGGTTGTTCGCCGGGGAGTTTCCTGGAAAAAG
>NZ_JAQVNX010000054.1 GCF_028702905.1 Methanofollis sp. | reverse complement strand
AACGCCCTCTCGCCGTTGGTATGACTGCAGGTAATGCCGTCCCCTCTCCCGGTCCCCCCGGTGCCGCCGAGGAGGAGGGAGGGGGAGCGGATATTGCCCGGATCTGGGATCCGGGGGCGTATATGGCGGCGGTAGATCGGCGTTCTTCTCCGGGGGGTTTCACTCGAAAACGTTCCGTTTTCTCAAGCTCGCTCCGCTCGCACCCCCCGATCCCCTCACCATTTGGATAGGAGTGGATGGCAATCTCCCTCGGTATCTCCGGTTCTGTCTTCCCCGGTCCGATCCTAAGTTCGGGGACGCCCGGGGGGATTCGAGACGGTCTTCGACCTTCGAACCCTCCTTTCATTCACCCGGTCCAGATCGTGGCCCCGCCATTGGCGTAGACCTTACTCTTGTGCCGGAATAACTGGGCGAACTCGTCCATATCGCGGTATTTTCCGTCAAAATCGATAAGATTGCCGTCGACCACGTTTTTGTGCCTGAGATAGACATAACTCTCGCGAGAGACCCAGCCATACTGGACAAAGGAGGCAAGAGACGAGGGCGGCATCGTGCCCAGGCTCATCAGCCGCGATATCCCGAACCCGTCTGCAAAGACCCTCATCTCCGGGTCCATCCTCTGATTTAACCAGACCGCCCCCTGTGCTTCCGTTTCATGGACATACTTCATGTCGTACTGCGGCCCGTCAGCATGGAAGACGACATCGCGGTGGTCGCCGTACAGGGTGTGCAGGACGCCCGTCACCGAGAGGAAGTACGGGAGCAGGACGACAAGGATCACCGCAAGCGACATCTTCATCAGCAGGCTCCGGTCCCCCCCATGGTGAGCGGTCAGGTGTTCTCTCCTTTCTCCAGTGGACTGTACGACAAAACGCAGGACTTCAGCAATGGCGATGCCCCCAACTACGAACATGACTGAAAGGATCGTGTTGGAGAGGGGGAGCACCCGGGCGAGGTCGTAACCGTCAGAGACATAGGGCACGACGACCATCAGGCCGAGGAGGCCGGTGACGATGATGACCAGGACAAAGAACAGACCGCTGAACTTGTTCTCCAGGTACTCCGCCGTCTCCCTGCCCGGAAGGACCGTGCGCCTGAGGTCCAGGGCCACGGCAAGAGACCCGATAGCGATGAGGCCGATACCGACCCAGGACAGTGCCAGCTGGATGACATAGGGGAAACCCTTGTTGAGAGCCTGTGCGCCGAATAACCTCTGGACGTCCTCGCCGCGCGTCCCGGGCATCAGGAACTGGTCCAGGTTTTCAATGGTCTTGTCGATGAACTCCAGGAACATCTGCGACGGGACGACCGTGACCAGGGCGTACCAGACATACATCAGGGCAAGAAAGATCACCAGGATGTCAAACGACGGAGCGGGACGGACAGGGTACCTGAGGGAGAGGATGCCGGTCCCGACCCATGCAAAAACCAGGATTCCAAAGAAGATAAACGACGTCGAGTAGTGGGAAAAAATTGCGGCAGCGATGAAGAGGACGACCAGGACCTTCTTCCGTGCGGGATTCAGCCCCTCGTTCAGGAGCAGCATGATGGTCAACATAAAGAAGAGCAGGGCGAGGACAGTCCTGCTGTTCGACGCGGCCGTCATGAACTGGGGCTGGATCATGAAAAATGCCGCGGCGAGAAAGGCATAGATCCCGGCCAGGTACTGTTTCGCAATGCTATAGACGATCAGGGGAGAGATGGAGAAGATCAGTGCAAAGAGTACCTTAAAGAGCATCATCGGGGGGACGCCCGTGATGATCTGGAAGACCGACGGCAGGATAGATATGCTGAGGCACGAGTCGAGTTGTGCGCTCCCGATGATGGACCAGTGCGCGTTCTCCAGCGTGGTTATAAAGGTGAAATATTCAAAGTGCGAGTCGGTCCCGATGATATAGTTCGACCTGAGGGCGAGCGGCAGGATGAGGGTGACGCTCAGGAGCAGGATGGCGGCAGGCAGAAGCCATGGCGAAACCTTCGCATGGCAGATGCTCAGCGCGGCGATATAGACGAGGACGGCGATCAGGAGGCCGAGAAGGAGGAGGTTGTTCCCGGCCGTATTGATCTGGTGCATTCCAAGGACGCTCAGCGACGGGAAGATCAGACCCGGCAGGAGGAACGCCATGTCCGCTGCCTTCATCGACACATCCGGGAGAGAAAACGACCTATCGTTATTGGTGAGGTACCAGGCCGCGGCAAGGACGATGATCGCCAGGTTGTAGAAGTCGAGGAGCAACCGTCCGGTAAACGGGTTTGTGATGCCGAGATACATCAGGAGATTGTTATACAGCAGGCCCCCGATCATCAGGAAGGCGATGCTCGCCCCGACAGCAAGGAGACAGTATTCCAGGAGAGTGATCTTTCCCGGCCTGACGATGGAGAGGATCAGCATGCCCGGGATGACCGCGATGACCGCCGCCCCCAGCACTTCGCGCAGGATCGGTATGTCCAGAAGAAAGGCCCCATCGAAGAGGAGAAGGATCCCGACGAGGGCTATCAGACGTTCGCGTGCAGAGAGTTCCATGATGACCTCATGACGATATGTGTGCGAGTATCTGTCCGTACTGCCTGACCGCGGCGTCATACGTGTAGGACCGCTCGATCAGTTCCCGCGCCTTCTTGCCGACACCTTCCCTGTCAGGGTGTCCCAGTGCACGCCTGATATTCCGGGAAAGAGTCGCCGGCGCGTTGTCTTCGGAGATGAACCCGGTCATGCCGTCCCGGACCAGGTCCGGTATCCCCCCCACGGGTGTGGCAAGGACGATGCACCCGCATGCCATCGCTTCGATCACGATGTTGGGGAGTCCCTCCCTGTACGACGGCACGACAAGGACTTTGATAGTGTTCAGGTACCGGGGGAGGTCCGCGTTGTCGATCCAGCCGACGACGTCGACAGACTCCTGGATATGATCTCGCGCAAGGATGGCCTCGACCTCTCCCCTGAGATCGCCGTCGCCGATGAGGACTGCCCGGCACTCATCTCCGTCCAGGGCCGTCCCGAGGGCGGACACGAACTCGACGATCCCTTTCTCGCGGGAAAAACGTCCTACAAACCCGAGGTCGTACTCCCTCTCCGACATTCCCTTTTGGACGGCAAAACGCGCCGTGTCGACGTACAGGCTGCCCGACCAGGTCTTCTTCTCGTAGTTCCCGAGGTCGTAGAGGCTGACAAAAGCCTCGCTTTCCGGGATGATCGCATCGGATATCCTGTACGTGACCGCCTCGACCCCTTCGTAGAGCATCTGCAGGGGACGGTTTCTCTTCTGCCAGTACTTCCCGATGACGCGGGAGGTCCTCCCGTCCGTACGGATGGCCACCTGTTTTCCCTTCAGTTTTGCGGCAAGCATCGGGAGGATAAAGTAGTCGGCACCGAATGCGAAGATCACGACGTCCTGGTCCTTCCCGAGGTGCAGCACCTGGTTGACCACCCGCACCTGGTGGAGGACGAGATACCAGAGGCGGACGAGGAGGGGTCTCTCAACCGTCCGGTCGGGGACCCTCAGGAGCGTGAACTCGCCTGCAGGGTAGTTCTTGTCCTCCTGCTCGGTGATGATCCAGGTGATGTCCCGGGAAAGGGGTTTCAGGATCTGCACAAGTTTCAAAGCCGTAAAGTAGAGGTTCTGGTTCTTGAACCACCGCGATGTGATCAGGACAATGCGAGGCTTTGTTTCCATAGATGTCCTCTCGGGGGACGAGCGTAGGGTCGTAATCTGCGTCATGATATATATCTGTTCCCCACATCTCAGGCCGGGATCGTTGGGTTATCTTTTTTTCGTCGTTCCGTTCATCTTTCAGGTACCTTTCAGGCCCTGAAAGTCCGGCAGGATCTCCTGCCTATCTTTAGATGAGGCTCTTCCCGCTCCCGCCCCTGCCGTCTCCCCCTATCCCGAGAATCTCCAGAATCGTGGGGCTGACGTCCTCCAGGCCCGCCTCTGTCAGGGCCTGCGTGCTGGTGCCGGGCGCCCGGAGGAAGAAGACCGGCGTGTCCCCCCGGTGGGACCCCGGGTAAAAACTGTGCGTGTTCGACGTCGAGAAGACCGACTCGTGGATCGCCCAACCCGCACCATAGCCCTCTCTCAGTTTGAAGAGGATGTCGGGGTATTTTTCCAGGTGCCGCCCCAGGTAGAGGGCTTCCCTTTCTCGGACCCACTCGAAGGCCGGGACACCGTCGGGAAGGGCGTACGAGGAGAGGAGGTCGATGATCTCTCTTTTCACCTCGTCGTACCGCTTCTCGCCCAGTTTCTCCCGCGCAATGAGGATCCCGCCGTAGTTGTAGGCCTTCATGCCGGAGAGGTCGGTGCAGTGCGCCACCGTCCGACCGAAGTCGATGGACGAGGGAACCGTGTAGTACTCCTTGATCCCCGGGTGTTTCCTGAGGATCCTGAGGGCGGTCCCGCGGAGTGCCGTCCTCTGGATGATGTTCACCGCCGCCCTCTTCGCCTTCTCCCCTACATTTTTTATCGGGGCCGAGATCCCGTTGTTCGCGACAAGATAGCCCTTCATCCGCAGGATCTCGTTGATGTTGACGAGGTCTGACGGCCGCATCGTGTGGCCGTGGTCGCTCATGACGATCACGGCGGTGTCTGGCGGGAGGTCGGTGGTGAGGGACCCGACGATCTCGTCGTAGGTGCGGTAGAAGTGCCTGATGGTGTCCCTGAAGGGGTTGTCGTCGCCCGGATACATGGGATCCTTCGGGTCGCAGTAATTCCAGAAGATGTGCTGGACAAAGTCGAGGGCCGAGGAATAAAAGAAGAAGAGATCCCACCGGGTCGAGCGCATCAGGTCTCCGGCGACGGCGGCCTCCTTCCTGACAACAGATTCGAGGCGTTCGAGGTACTCCTGGTATTCCCCTTTCGAGTCGGGAATACGGTCGGGCATCAGGAGGCCGTCACCGGCGATGACAGCGGCGGTCTCAGGATAGGCCTGGACGCCGGTGTTCTTCGGGCTCCTGCTCACCATCGTGCCGTTGACCGCCCAGACAGGGTACCCGATATGGGGGTTGACGATACAGACCCTCTTTCCTGCCTCCCCTGCGGCGTCCCAGAAGGTTCTGCCGCGGACAAGGGACGAGTCGAGGTAGTCTGTCTGGTAGATCGAGGTCTTCTCCAGGGGGTCGACGAAGTGGACCACGCCGTGTTCGGCCGGGTTCAGCCCTGTGTAGATGGTCGCCCATGCCGTGTCCGAGTCAGGCGGAAAGACCGAGTGCATGGCGATCGGCGGCGATGCCTCCTTCAGTCTTCTGAGGTTTGGCAGGTCGTCGAGGTAGGCGTCGACGAGGAGGGCGTCCATGCTGTCGATCCCGATCACAACGAGCCGCGTCATGGCGCCACCCCGGTGTGCCGGAGGACGCTCTGCCTGATCGTCTCGCCGGGCAGAGACCCGTCGAGGACGACGGCGCCGACGGTCTCCGCCGACATGAGGTACAGCCGCCGCCTCTCCTCCAGGTACCGGACAGAAGGCGTGTCGTCCTTTCGTTTCATCGCGACCTCCTCGGGGAGGTCGATCAGGAAGGTGACGTCAGGCCGCGGAAAACGGCTGTACATCTCCCGGATCACCTCCTCGACCTCCTCTTCAGAGTAGTGGAAGTCGACGGCGAGGTCGGTGACGACGGTGTCGATGATATAGCGGTCGCAGACAAGGGTTCTGTTGAGGAGGGCGACCGGGAGGGAGACCCTGAAGGTCAACTGGAGGGCGTACTCCCAGAAGAGGAGGCGCTGGTAGAGGCGGGCGAGCAGGGTGTGCTCCTGTGCCGCCTCCTTCTTCGACCCGGCATAGTCGGAGTAGTCCTGGAACATGTCCTTGTTCCGGAAAAAGAGGAGTTTTCCCAGGTACATCAGGGGCCTGAGCGCGGTGGGCTGGTATCTCCCGTAGACGTACCTGGTGTCGACCCCCCGCCTGTGCAGTTCGCCTGTCAGGTACTTTGCAAGGGTCGTCTTCCCCGACCCGTCAATCCCGGTAAAGCAGATGATCTTTCCTCGTCTCATGGTCTTCCTCCGCAGAGCGTTCGGTACATGCCACTGATCTCGTCGGCCACGCGGCCCCAGGAGCAGGGGAGCACCTTCTCCCGTGTTGCGACCGTCCCTCTCTCCTCCAGTGCCAGGCGCACATATCCCGAATACTCCTCCCCTGCCCTGGCGACGAAGAGGCCCTTCCCTTCGGGGAAGAACGGCGTGATCCCGTCGAAGGGGGCCGTGACCACCGGGAGGTTGCAGGCCATCGCCTCCATGATGGTCAGGGGGAGAAAGAGAGTCTTTCCCCGGGGAAAGACGTAGCAGTCGGCAAGCTGGTAGAGCTCCTCGATCCGGCTGTAATATCCCTCCATGACGATGCACCCGTGCTCCCTGAGGTACGCTGCATATTTTCTGTCCCGTGCGAAGCGGGGGCTCCCGACGATCACGACCTGGCAGTCGGGGATAGTCTGCTGGAGCCTGAGCAGCTGTCCGAGGCCGCGGTCGGGTTTGACGTGGCCGACATGGAGGAGGACGGAGACCCCCCTGTCAAGGTCGTACTTCTCCCGGAGCCTCCCCTTCTCGCCCGCAGGCACCGGCCTGAACCGCACGGTATCGACGCCATGCGGGAGAAGCCGTACCCGCGCCCCGGTCTCTTTCAGGAGGCGGGCTGCCTCCGGCGACTGGGTGATGATGAGGTCGGGCGGGAAACGGGGTATCAGGGTACGGACGACCCGGTTCCTGAGCACAGGGAGGCAGTTCGGGTGCAGGGCCGACATCACCAGTTTCGTGTCGTTTCTGGAGAGGGCCCGCGCCGCCTTCAGCGCGAGGAAACTGGAGAATGTCGGTGCTGTCATGTAGTGGACGACATCGGGGGAGACGTCCCGCACCATCTTCCAGAAGAGGGGGGAGGAGATCCCGCCGACGTCGAGGGGGAGGACGTCGTGGCGGCTGCCGAGGTGTTCGACAAACCGTGCGGTGACATTCCTGAACCCCTCGTCCTCCTCGCCGGAGAGGGGGCCGATGATGCCGACCCTCACCTGAGCACCTCCTCGTAGACCGCCTGGTGTGCCGCGGCGATCCTGTCCCAGTTCAGGTTCTGCACGGCAGACCGTGCATTCCTGCCCATTCTCTCCCTCTCCTCCCTCGCAGCGATCAGGCGGAGAAGTTTTGCGCCGAGGTCCCCGGGATCGCCGGTCCTGCTGAAGAGTCCGTTCTCGCCGTCGCGGACCTGGGCCCTGAAGACTGCAAGCCCGCTCACCACCGCCGGCAGTCCGCACGCGGCCGCCTCCAGGATGGTGAGGGGGTACGCCTCCCCGAAGGACGGGAGGGCGAAGATGTCTGCGGCATGGTACAGCAATTTTTTCGTCTCCTCCCCCACGGTCCCGGTGAAGACGACATTCTTCTCCAGGGCGAGGGCCCTCGCCTCCTCCCTGAGGCCCGCACCGAAGGGTGTGATCGTCCCGGCGAGGACGAGGGTGGTGTCGGGCGCCTCCATGAGGACGGTCTGCATCGACGCAAGGAGGATGTGCGGCCCTTTCCGGGGCACGAGGTTCCCGAGGAAGAGGACGATCGTTCCCTCGTCCGGGAGTCCTAACCTCTTCCTGCACTCTTTTTTCGCGAGGGGCGTCTCCAGTTCGGCGATATCGATCCCATTCGGGATGACGCTGATCCGATCCCGGAAAGGCCGGAGGTGCGGGGACGAGGCGACGACCTCCTGCGACAGGGCGATGATCCGGTCGCTCTTTGCAAAAGACTGTCTCAGGTAATATCCTGAATAGCCGTACAGCAATGCCCGCCTGAGGAGGTTTCCCGACTCTATGTCGGGGTCGAGGTGGTGGGTGACGACAAAGGGCGTCCGGTTTTTTCTGAGATGGCCGAGTGCCGCAAGGGTGGCAGGCGGCGACCCGGCGTGGAGGTGGACGACGTCGAGGGAAGGGGTGTCCCGCCCCCGCAGGTACTTCAGGGAGATCTCGGTCTCCGCAAGTTTCAGGTCTTTCCCGTACCGGAAAACCGTAATGCCGCCCGTCTCCTCGGTGTGGTCGTCTCTGTCAGCCGAGGTCGTGAAGATCCCGATCTCATGGCCGAGTTTCTCCAGTTCCAGGGCAAGGTGATAGACGACCTCGCCGACGCCGCTCCTGACATAGGCACCGCCTTCGGGGACCTCGTCCACAAAGGGTTTTTTATAGGGAAAATCGGTCGTAAACAGTCCCACCCGCATCTTCACGCCCCCATCGAACGGTATATCGACTCGTAGGCCTTCGAAACGCGGCTCCAGACATATTTCCCGGTGACCAGGTCCTGTCCTGCCCGGGCGAGTCTGGCCGTCAGGTTCTTATCGTCGATGACGCTCAAGATCGCGCGCGCGAGCGATGCCTCGTCTTTCGGCGGCACAAGGAGAGCAGATCCCGCGAAGTGGTCCCTCACCCCGGGAATGTCGGTCGTGACGACAGGCATGCCGAAGTACATCGCCTCCAGCACGACGGTCGGGCAGACTTCGGAGAGTGATGGGAGGACAAAGAGGTCGGCGTGTCGGTACAGGTATACGAGTTCGTCGAGACCGACGTCGCCTGCCAGCACCACCGACCCCTCGACCCCCTGCTCCCTGATCAGTCGCTCGAAGTATTCCCTGTCCTCGCCGTCGCCGACCAGGATGCACCTGACGTCCCGGCCATTGCCCGACTGTTTGATGATGGCCATCGCTCTGATCAACCATTCCAGGCCCTTTCTCCGGATCAGCCTGCCGACATAGAGGAGGTTGGTCCTGCCGCTGAGGTCGAAGATTCCGTTTGCGCCCCTGACGGCGTCGAAAAATTCGGGGTCGATGGCGTTGTGGAGGATATCGATCTTGTCCGAGACCGAGGCGTTGATGGAGAGGACATAGTCCCTGTCGTCCGCGGAGTTCACGGCGATCCTGTCCACACGGGAAAAAATGCCCCTGCCTATGGTCTTGCTGTAGACCTTTTCCAGGGTGTCCCTGAAATTGTCGCCGAAGATCAACTGGCCGTGGCAGGTCAGGATGAGAGGGGCGCACCTGCCGTTCCTGAGAAAGGCGGCCGCCATGGCGGCGGTGCTGTGCTCGTTATGGGTATGGACGATGTCGCACTCCCTGCTCTCCCGCGTCAGGGTCATGAACGCGGGGGTGAGGGGGTTTCTCATGGGGCGGGCGAGACAGCGGTGCCGGGTTATTCTGATGCCTTCTGAGGTCTCGCACTTCTGGCTGTATGGATAGTTCGAGGTGATGATCTCGACGTCATGGCCGTGCCTGACAAGATATTTGCTGAGGTTGTAGACATAGCGCTCCTGCCCGCCATGGTAGGGGAGGCAGTAGGGAACGATCTGGAGTATCTTCATGGATGGTCCCTCCTCAGGGTCTGGTAGGGTGGGGCTGTGACCGAATGTGCCGGGGGCGAGACCGTACAGGGTGGGGTGTCGTTCATCCCACCTCGTCGCTCTCAGGGAGTTTTCGGCAGATGATCCCTGGATCCGGTCCCCTATATCGTCTTTTCAGGATCCGATGCCTTTGCGGTGCTGTGGGTCGTGTAATTCTTTTAGACCCTTAAGTCTCGCATGTCTGCCGTGTGACAGGTCAGAGAAGACATTTGACGATTGAATCTGAACGAAAACCGTCCCCCCCGTGGTCCGGTCGTATCGTCCCTACTTGGTTATTATATTTATATTTTACCCGTCCTGCAGCATATACCCGGGACAGTATGATTGAAATATCAAACCTCTGCGGGATTGAGATAGATATATCCCGATTCTGAGTAGTTTCAACAGGGAAAACAAAAGAATAGTGTTATTGGTTCTGTTTATGGTCCGTCATGCCCGGTTCAGGTCCTGGATGTGCACCCTTATGTTCCCCTCGCAGTTCTTGCTCAGGGCGTCAGGTGTCCCTTTCCGGACTGCCTGTTGGGTGATAAAGTCCTCTTATCCCATTGGATGTGGGCACCATTCTGTCTGGCGGCCGATGTGCCCACGCATGTTCATCTTTTTATATTTCCGGGGGTATTTCATGCAGGAGACGGTGACAATGATCGGTCCGCAGATGGTCGGCCAGGACTTCAGGGTCGAGATGATGGAGAAAGTGGAAGCGCTCTTTGATGCTTATGGCGGCAAACCCTTTGCCGACATCGCAGGAGATCTTGGAGACTGGGGCTTTGTGCAGAAAGGAGGAGACCCGGCAACGGTGGTGATGGAGCACGGCGATCTCCAGCTGTACCTGGAGATCGAACTGGACGATGCCGGGAAGGTACACGGGTACGCCCTCCTCCCCTTCGACGAAATGGCCCGAAAGCAGGAGAAGTTCAGGTGGTAGCACTCTCCGGATTATCTCTCCAGTTCCTCTTTTCTCCGTCTGTATTCCTCCTCCGAGATCTCCCCCGTGGCATATCTCTCCCTGAGAATCTCGAGTGCACGGTCCTTCTCCGAGACCTGACTCCGGCCTGACGTTTCCCTCACCAGGACGTAGAGGATGAGAAAGACGATCCCGACGAAGGGGAGGATGATCAGGATGAACCAGAGGAGGCCGTTCATTCCCCTCTGCTCGGCATCGCGGTACACCAACCAGCCGATGGCAAGAAGAAGGGCCCACCAGAGGAGCATCATGCCCCAGCCGAAAAATGGGAATCCGAACCAGGTTTCCATGTGGTGATGGCCGTCCCAGAAGGGGTCCATGAAGCCGTTCATGGGGGGGTGGATGCCGCCGTACCTGTTGAAGATATCGCATCCGCGCGTGAAGAGTGCAGGCGTTCGGGATCTCCGCGTGGCCCCGGCCGGGTCGCACGTCCCGCACCCCGGAGACCGAAGGATTATATGAGATCGGTGTATCTTGGGTGTCTGCGAAGGGAGAATGACCATGGTACGGATCACCATTGACCGCGAGGACTGCACGGGGTGCGCCCTGTGCTGGGAGACCTGTCCGGATGTGTTTGAGGAGAGCCCTGACGACACGCTGAGCCAGATTGTCGGAGAATACAGGGCCGGAGGGGATCCTGCGGAGGGAGAGACGCCCGAAGAACTGGAAGACTGCGTGCGGGAGGCCGCGGAGGGGTGCCCGGTCGAGGTCATCCATATTTCCTGATCAATTCTGGACCCTTTTTTCCGTCCGGGGTAGATCCTATATACCGGCGCCGCTTCTCCGTTCCCATGTCACAGATACGGGGGGTCGCCCCGGGTCTTCGAGGCGCGGGAGATGGTGGAGGGTGCCGGGGTGAGGCTGAGGCGGGTCTTCGGCCACCAGGAAGTGCCTCTCTTCGACCCCTTCCTGATGCTCGACGACTTCAGGTCTGACAGGCCGGAGGACTATCTTGCCGGTTTTCCCTGGCACCCGCACCGCGGCATCGAGACCGTCACCGTCTCTGCCTATGTCACGGCGGGTCGGGCCGTTTCGGGGCCGTGGACCTCAGGGAATACCAGTGCGCACTCTTCGGGGAGGGCGACGAGGTCAGGGTCAGTTCACCGGCATCTTCTTTGCGTTTCCCTCTCCTCATAGGCCGGCCTATTCACGAACTGATTGCCTGGGCCGGCCCGATCGTGATGAATACCCGGGAGGAACGGGAGGAGGCGTTCCGCGAGTACAGGGAGGGGACGTTTGTCAGGGCGCGGGCGCCGGTTCGCTGAATGGGCGAGACTTCGAAAAAATTAGCAGTGTACGGGAGGGTTATGCCGGTAGAGGTCCATCTCCGATCATGAAAAAGATCCTGACTCTCTTTCTTCTCGGCTGTATCCTCGCCCTCGCCGGGACGGCCGGGTGCACCTCGGCCGACACGTCGTCCCCTGTCGTCGTCGAATACCACAGGACAGGCGGGTTTGCAGGCTTTAATCATAAAAGCAGCATTTACATAATTATTTTCGAATTAAAGACAAAATTGTCAGCATATGATATTAGAACGACAGAAAAACCATAAATAGTGATCCGTGATATGAGGAGAGTATATATCGAGAGATGAACAGGCAAGAGAATCATTTAAAAAGGAATATATTATATCGGGGCACTATTTTTCAATATTACCCCGTGATGACATAAATGAACATACCAGGAATTTTACCGGGAAAAAACAGTTCCTTCCATAAAAATCTCCTGATCTGCGTCCTATTCATTATCGTCTTCGTCATCGCCCTCCTTTCATCAATTTCGTACATCGAAGCGCAGAACGAACTCATCGATAAGAACCGGCTCCTCAAGGAAGAGACCGAGATCAGCGTCACGCAGTGGATGAACCTCGTCGACCAGGGACTCAAGATGTACGACGATACCCTGAACACGCAGATGAGAGAGGGTTTCAAAGGGTTTATCGACGAGTACGAACGCGCGGGGAGAGACCCCGCACAGATGGACCTCATCGCGCTGAAGGAGAGACTCGACGGGACGATGGACCTGTACGTGATCAACAGCAGCGGGGTCATCGAATACAGCACCTACGCCCCTGAAGTCGGCCTCGACTTCAAGAATGTCCCCTACTTCTACACGTATATCACAGATCTCCGCGAAGGAGACTCCTTCTCGGCCGACCGGGTGGTGCGGGAGCAGTCGACAGGGGCGATCAGGAAATATGCCTACATGCCCTCGCCCGACCACCGCTACCTCTTCGAACTGGGTCTGGTCCCTGACCTGCTGAAGGACCGGAAGCTTGGGCTCTCCTATGTCCAGACGGCCGAGGCCCTCAAGAGCCTCAACCCCGACCTCGATAGCATCAGGATCTTCGACACGATGGGAAAGGTCGTCGGGAACAGGAGTTATGTGCCGGACCCGGTCCAGAAGATGCGAGTCATGAAGGCCCTTGCCGGGAGAGAGAGCAGTGTCTACCCAGACCCCGCACAGAAGAAAGAATGCCGCTACCTGTATGTCGACCTGTGCGATCCCGATTATGCCTCCGATATGAGCATGGTGATCGAACTCACCTACACGACCGCCCCCATGGAGAATAAACTGGCCGGCCTCTTTCTCTCGCACCTGACGATCGCACTCCTCGCGGTCCTCGGCAGCGTCCTCGTCTCCTATGGCGTTGTCAGTTATATCTCCAGGCCGGTCGCCGAGGTGGTCGAGGACATCGACCGCATTGCGCGGGGCGACTTCGACCACCGGATCAGGCACACGAATGGTATCGAGTTCCGCCGCCTCGAAGACAGCATCAACGCGATGGTCGCATCGCTCAAAGAGAATATCCAGAGAGCGAAGGAGTCCGAAGACGCACTGAAAAAGACAAACGAGAACCTCGAAGAGATCATCGGCCGCCGCACCGCCGCCCTCACCGAGGCGAACGAGGAGGCAAACCTCTACCTCGACATCATGTCCCATGATATCAACAATACAAACACCGTCGCCCTTGGGTATGCCCAGATGCTGCTCATGCACCTTGTCGAGAAAGATAGATACCAGGCCGACAGGATCAGGCAGAGCATCATCAGGAGTTCGGAGATCATCCAGAATGTGGCAACGATCAGGCTGATCCACCAGAAAAACTTCCCCCTCGAAAGGGTGGACCTGGACGCCATGATCAGGGAGGCGGTCAATCATCACCCCGAGGTTGCCATCCACTACGAAGGGAGGAAGTTGATGGTCTGGGCAGACGCACTCCTGCCCGAGGTTCTCTCGAACCTGATCGGGAACGCGGTCAAGTTCATGGACGGGCAGGGCGAGGTCTTCGTGAGGGTCGAGGAAGAGGAAAGAGAGGTCCGCGTCTCGGTGGAGGACACGGGGTCCGGCATCCCGGACGAGATGAAGGGTGTCATCTTCACCCGCTTCAGGAAGGGGACGAACAAGCGGAGCGGGAAGGGGCTCGGCCTCTATATCGTGCGGTCCCTGGTGGAGAGGTACGGCGGCAGGGTCTGGGCCGAGGACCGCGTCCCCGGAGAGCCCG
>NZ_JAQVNX010000053.1 GCF_028702905.1 Methanofollis sp. | reverse complement strand
AAATCCTCTGGATGGCCATCTCTGCGGGGGGCCGACCGCTCGAAGACCTACGGTCAACGGCAAATCAGAGGTTTGCCAGAACAAGAAAATCTTCGATTTTCCCGTTTTCTCAAGCTCGCTATCGCTCGCACCCAGATCAGGATAGGGCCGGGGACGGCAACTCCCCCTTCATGTTCGTTGATTTTTCCTTCCTGACCCAATCGCAATTCCGGGGGGCGACCGGAGGGAACATGAGAAGATCTTTGATCTTCGAGAGAGCCCCCGGCGCGAAGATGCAGAAAGGCGGTTGAGTCACGCTCGTACCCTGGGTGAGGGTTTTTCCATAGCCCAATATCTGGGTTTCGGGGGTGACAGGGGATCCGCACTTCTCCCTGTGGGATCAGAGGTATCACCCGACAAAAGTAGGGGGTTTTTCCAAAACATTTTATCAAAGAGGTCATCCCAAAACAGACCAGAAACATATGTCATATCGATGAAATTCCTCACATTTGGTTCTGAAAAATCCTGTTCTGGTGCCTGTTCCGGGGGGTTTCACCCCCCGGTCCCCCCACCATTACGAGAGGAGAGTGGATGGCAGACTCCTCTTCAGAATATCGTGTTTACCCCTCCCGGGTCCAATCATGAGCGGGGTGCGAGCGACAGCGAGCATGAGAAAACCGAAGGTTTTCGATTGCCCGGGAGAACGACCGAAGGGAGTCGAGAAGACCAAAGATTTTCTCAAGCTCGCAACCCCCTCAGGATTGGCCCCGGAACGTTAGAGCAGGAGAGCATCCCATCCCTATCCTGATGCTCCGGCAAGAACGGTGGCACACCAACCGTCACCTCTATGTCATCAGGCGCCCCATCACCTCCCGATGAAATATATCGTCACCGGCGGCGCAGGATTTATCGGCTCCCATATCGCCGAGGCACTCAGAGACAGGCACGAGGTCGTCGTCATCGACGACTTCTCGACAGGCCACCCGGAGAACCTCAGGGGTTTCGACGTCACTCTCGTGGAAGGGAGCGTGGCCGACCTCCCCCTCCTGCAGGAGATCTTCGCCGGTGCCGACGGCGTCTTCCACCAGGCGGCGATCGCCTCGGTGCCGAAGTCTGTCGCCGACCCCCTCGCCACCCATGAGGCGAACCTCACCGGCACCCTGAATGTCCTCCTCGCGGCACGGGACGCGGGCGTGCGGAAGGTGGTCCTCGCCTCCTCCTCGGCTGTCTACGGCGAGAGCCCCGAACTCCCGAAGAGAGAGGGGATGCTCCCCGAACCCCTCTCGCCATACGCCGTCTCCAAACTTGCGGGCGAGCACTATGCCGCCTCCTTCTCGCGGCTGTACGGCCTGCAGGCCGTCTGCCTGCGGTACTTCAACGTCTTCGGCCCGCGGCAGGACCCCTCCTCCCCGTACTCGGGAGTGATCTCGATCTTTGCCGACCGCATCCTCGCGGGCAAACCGATCACCATCTATGGCGACGGCGAGCAGACGCGGGACTTCGTCTATGTCGCCGACGTCGTCAGGGCCAACCTCCGCGCCATGGAGGGCGGTGCCGAAGGGGTCTTCAACATCGCCCGCGGCCGCACGACCACCCTGAACGCCCTTGCAGAGACGATGATGCGGGCCGCGGGCAGGACGGTGGAGGTCGGGCACGCGGAGGCGCGGGCAGGCGACATCAGGCACTCGTGCGCCGACATCACGCGGGCGCGTGAGATCCTCGGGTGGGCGCCCGAGTGGGGGCTTGAGGACGGCCTTGCCCGGACGATCCGGGCGGCAGGCCCTCAGCGGGTCTGACCGGCTCTCTCCCTGATGAGGTGGCGGATCGCGCCGAAAAAGAAGGGGCGCAGGCTCTCGTGCCTCAGGTCAGACACCACCGTCCTGATCGCCGCCGCGGGGACGCTGCCCATCCCCCTCTCCCGCATCTTCCTGAAGACCGCACCTTTTTCGATCGAGTTCCCGTTCCCGCCCGCCTGCCCTGCGGCAGCAGGGGACCGCGAGACATTCGGGAAGCGGTTCGTGCAGTAGACCCTGAACGCGTCCCTGTACCACGCCTGCCGGTACTGCTCCTCCGAGTCGAAGACCTGGAGGCGCCGCCGGAAACACTCCTGCCTGGCCCCGTCGTTTGCGAGGATGATCATCCTCTTCTCCAGGTCGATATGGTAGTAGTACCGGCTGAGGGCGATCTCGCCGCCACCCCCGATCTCCACCCCGAGGCAGTACGAGTCGCGGGTGTACGAAACATTGTGATGGGTCGGGACGTCGAAACAAAAGTTCCCAAGGCCGTAGACGATGGTCCGCCCGTCGACAATCTCGACGCCCTGCGGGGCATGGGCATGGTGGCCGATGACCAGGTCGGCCCCGGCACGGGCGATCTCGTGGAAAAAGGCCCGTCTCTTCGGTTCCGGGACGATATTGTACTCGGTGCCGCCATGGTAATTGTAGATGACCGCGTCGGGGTCTTCGGTCTCCCTGACCTCCCTGATCAGGGCACGGATCTTTTTGAGGTCAAAATAATACGGGGCCGGCGTCCCCCCCTCCCACATGGGGCCCTCCCGGTGGCATGAAGCGATGAGGGCGACCTTCGTCCCGCCATGCCCGACCATGAGATATTCAGGATAACCGCCGACGCCGTAGTGCCTGATGCCGCTCTCCCCCAGGCGTCTGACCGTCTCATCGACACCGGCACGCCCGCTGTCCATGATATGGTTGTTCGCGAGGGTGCAGATGCCGACATGCCTCTCCTTCAGGTACCCGGCCGTATTCAGGGGCGCCTTCAGGTTGGCAGTGCCACCCTCTTTCTGCCTGGGCAGGGCATCGGTGATGGGGTTTTCGAGGTTGATGTGGCAGACGTCCGCGTCACGGAGAAGGGCCCTGATATGCTCGTCGAAGATCTCCTCCCCTGCCTGTACCTGGTCGAAAAAAACGCCGCTTGCCGAGAAATCCCCCGTATATACAATCCTCATGGATATCACCCCCCTATCGTGACGACTGGTTAATGAATCTTTTTATCTCCTGATAAAATCCGGCAACCCACCCTTTCAAAAACGGATCCCTGACAACGGCCCGTGCATAATAGACGAGGCTCACGACAAAGGCAATGGCAAGGAGGGCCAGAGCAGGCAGGGAGAGGAGTTTGGCCGCGATCAGGGGCGCCGCAATCAGGAGGCCGACCGCGAGGTCGGTGCACCAGAGGTAGCACTCCCTGAGATAGTCCAGGCCCGCGAGTTTCAGGAGCCAGAGGTTCATAAAGGCGCAGAAGAACGCACCTGTCAGGGAGAAGAGCAGTATCGCGATGACAGGGTCCCCGATCATGCCGCCGATGGTGAGGGAGACCACGCGGGACGCCAGAAGCACCAGGTCGAAGACGAGGCCGGCCCCCTGCTTCTCAAGCACGCTGAAGATGGTCGTCAGCGGCGACGAAACGAACATGAAAAAGATCCAGGGGACGAGGAGTTTGACATAGAAACCAGCCTCATACCACTGTGGGCCAAGGAAGAAGACGAACATTTCCTCGCCGATGATGAGCAGGAGGAGCATGGGAAAGATGCTGATCGCGACAAGACGCCTGTGGACCTCCTGCACGATGGGGCCGATCTTCCCGGTCTTTTTCCTCTCCTCGCTCGCCCTCTGGAAGAAGACCTGCGAGACCGCGGTGCCGACGAGGCCGAGGGGGAGACTCACCGTCTGGTATGCGAGGGAGTACAGCCCGACGATGGCCGGGGTGAAGAAGAAGGCGAGGAATATCGGGGAGATCTGGCGGGAGACCTCGTTGGCCGCGGTCGACCAGGAGGTGAAGATCGGGAACTTCCTGTACCTGACGGCGAGTGCCCTGACCCTCGCCAGGGTGACTGACGAAAGGAGGTGCCGATCCTTCCTGACCTCGCCAAGCATCAGGATGTCGGCGGCGCCGTACCCGGCCACGGCCCCCCCGATGAGGCCGAGCGGAGAGGCCGCGCCGATGCCGGCCCCGATCTGCACCCCCTTGTTGACCAGGGAGTTCGCCACCCTGCCCCCTGCCACAGTGCCGAACTTCTCCCGCCTGGAGAGCCAGTAGTTCAGGACAAAAAAAAGGCCGTTCAAGAGGACGAGGGCCGGGATGAGACCGATATACCCGGCAAGGGCGGGGAAGTTCAGGGCGGCCGCGATATTTTCGGCGAAGAGGATGAGGACCGCACCGCTGACGGCCGATGTCGCCACCACCAGGACGGCGCTGAGGACCGCGAGGTTTGCAGCGTCTTCGTCCTCCCCCGGGAGCATGATGGCAAGGTGATAGGAGAAGCAGGAGATGATCGCGAGGATCCCGGCGATCGAGAGGAAGACCTGGAAGACCCCGAAGTCGTCAGGGGTGTACAGGCGGCTGATGACCGGGATGAGAAGGACGCCCGCCGCCTGGGCGATGACGCTGCCTGAGACAAGTTTCAGGACATTGGTGACAAAACGCGACATGGGGTATGGAGCATAGATTCGATTTGCTCTATATTATCCTTTGTATGGCCCGGTCCTCGATACGGGGGCATTCGGAAAATCAAAACCCGACATGGGGAGGTCAGAGAGTCTGGCCCCTGAGGGCCTCGGTGCCCCGAACGATATAGGGAAGCGACCCCGTGTCAGAGACTTTCCTCGCAGGGACGCCGGCGATGGAGATATTCGGTTCAAGAAAAGATCTGTTCACGACGCTGTTGGCGCCGATGGCGATGCCGTCCGCGATCGTGATGTCGCCGAAGATCTTCGCGCCCGGGCCGATATAGACATTATTCCCGATCTTCGGGGCTGTCTCGTCATGGGACCCGATATTGGCGCCCGGGTGGATCCGGCAGTTTTCCCCGATCTCGGCGGCGCTGTTGACGACGAGCTGGCCGTAGTGGGCGATGGACAGGCCGGGCCCGAAGACGTTCAGGGGGATGGTGAAGCCGAGGCGCACCGACATCTGGTGGTACCTGTACTGGAGCGTATAATAGAACAGGGCATGGGCAGGGCTGATATTTTTCAGGCAGTTGTTCCAGTACTCGCACTTCCTCATCAGCAACTGGAATTTCCACAGATCGTCCCCTATCAATGGCCGGGGTCTTGCCCGCCCAATTCCTGACGAAATTTTGTCTGCTTTCATGTAGAATAAGTAGTCATCTTTCGAACGGATCATCCGGACCACATGAGGCGCGCATAGCTCTTAGAATTTTCGCCCACCGTTGTATCAACACACGTATCATCAGAATCTATAAACACAGATAATTATCAAAATATAGAAAAAAATACCCGGCCTCATACCCCGCCTCACCGGCCCGGATCCCGGTGAGGGCGGACACCAGGAGGAGAGGCAGGGGTATTCTGTCCGGGAGATGCAAATGTAGATATAAAATGTCTCCAGAGACAGGTCTATTCCGGTCCACCCGCATACACCCTGTCACGAAAGGTAGAGAGGGCGCCGACCCCCGATCCTGCAGGCTCCATTCCCCTGCAGCCCGGCAGACCCGAAAAATGCCCGCAAGGTCTTTGTACGATGGACCATCAGAATGGCGGCGATGACGAGCGTCTCCATGCGATGCTCAGACAGGACCAGACAAGAGGAGTCACCGGAGAAGACGAAGAGGGGGCCTCTGTTTCGGCAGGGCGTCCTCACGGCGCGGAGAGGGGATGTCTGCGATGAAGAAGGAGCGCTGCGCCCTGGTGATGGGGGGGTACGTGAACGGCTACTCCATCATCCAGGAACTGTACGACCGGGGCGTGGGCGATATCGTCCTCCTCGACCACAACAGAAAACCCGGGGCGTACAGCAACAAGATCACGCGGTTCATCCGCGCTGAGGCCACCGAGGAGAGCGTCCACGCCGAACTGAAAAAACTTGGCGAGGAGTACGGGCAGGTCGTCGTCTACCCCACTGACGACGTCCACCTGGAGGTTCTGGACGCCCTTGCCGGGAAGGTCGGGTCCTTCTGTTTTCTCCCGATCAACCCGGCCAACCTGGGCCTCTGCCTGAACAAGTATTATCAGTACAGGTGCTGCGAGGCGCTGGGGGTGCCGTACCCGAAGACGGCCCCTATCGAGCGGGTGGAGGACGCCGAGCGGATCCTCTCTGTCCCCTTCCCTGTCATCGTCAAGCCCGACAAAAGGGAGGACCTGAAATCCGACGTCTTCAGGAACCTCGTCATCTCCGACAGGGACGACTACGACGCACAGCTCCCCAGGATCATCGCCGCCCTCGAACAGGGTGTCCCCCTCCTCGCCTCCGAGGTCGTCCCGGGCGAAGGCTCGAATATCTATGCGTACGTCGGCTACCGGAACCGGGACGGCAGGATCCTGAGCGAATGGACAGGGAAAAAACTCTCCCAGTACCCGGACAACTTCGGGATCTTTGCGAGCGCCTCCAACCAGGCGCCGCCCGAGGTGCTGGAACAGGGGAGGCGTCTCCTCGAAGGGATGGACATCGTCGGCATCGCGGAGCCTGAGTTCAAATACGATGCCAGGGACGGCAGGTACAAACTGATGGAGATCAACCTCCGCTCCATGATGTGGCACCGGGTCGGCAACCTCTCTGGGGTGAACGTCCAGTATGCCCAGTACCTCGACGCCGCCGGCCTTGAGGTCCCTGTGCAGGTCCAGGAGAAGGAGAGGGAGGTCCACCTGGTGTACCTGAAGCACGAGATCATCAACCTCCTCACGAGACCGGGCTATCACCGCACCTTCTTCCGCAACCTCTCAGGCCCGGTCTCCCTGGCCTTCTTCGACAGGCGCGATCTCAGGCCTTTTTTTGTCGATGGTGCGGACACTGCCTATGAGTTGGGCGTGGTCTGCCTGAAAAAACTGGGCCTCCTCTGATCGCTACAGAGGGAGAGGTACCTGAGGGCCTGGTAACCGACCAGGGGGACATAGGGGTGCCTGGCATTCCCGGAGTTCACGACCACCCGGCGGGGGAGGGCGCCGAGGCACCCTGCATCCCGCATCCTCAGGAGATAGAGCCTGGAGAGGGGGGGCACGGCGAAGTACCTCCCCCACCTGGGGTCGAAGAGGTGGTGGTGGAGGGCACGGACGCGGGCGACAAGGGGTGGCCCCGGCATCGCATCGCTGATGCGGGTCGTGCACTCGATCGCGCCGAGCGCGGCGAGGTCGCCGGTGAAGAGGACGCGGGCCGCGTAGTCCTTGTATAGCGCCTGACCGAGCCTGAGGGGGAGGGGCACGCGCTGGAAGAACCACATCAGCTCGCGGTCCCAGAGGGGCACGCGCCAGCCATGGCCGAAGTACTCGTACACCCTGACCGCGTTGATGATGAATTTCGCCTGCCTCTCCTTGAAGTCGAAGTACTCGATGGCGTCGGCGCAGGACCCGGCGTCATGGACGTCTGGGCAGCCGGCACTCATCAGGATCCTCTCAGAATAGAGGGCCAGGAGGGCGGGGTCGTCCCAGGCCCAGAGGGAGTAGTGCTTCGCCAGGGTGTCGGCAAGGAATTTTTCGAGGGTGTATCTCTGCGGCCTGCCGTACTCCCGCGGGATATGGCTGCCGGCCAGCATGTCCCCGCTGTGCCCGGGCACAAAGACCGCACCGGGCGGCACCACCCCCTCCTCCCGCATCTCGCACACGGCCAGGTAGTCCTGGGTGTGGGGGAGAGAGGAGAGGTTGCCGCCATAGCGGAGATACTCCTTCAGGGCGTCCCCCCTATAGCAGGCCCGGACCTTCTCCTTCGTGTACTCCACGTAGTGCCAGTCGTAGCCGAGGGCCCTGGCGACCTCCCGACTGATACGGACCTCGCGACTCTCCTTCACGCCATAGGAGAAGCAGGTCACGTCCTCGACACCCAGGCGCCTGAGCATGGCGACGATGATCCGGGAGTCGAGGCCGCCGCTTAAGGGGACGACGATCCGCCTCCCTTCACACGATGCAAGGAGGCGGCGAAAGACCCGGAGGAAGACGTCGTCGAGGCTGCCGGTGAGGTCGCCGTCGGCAAAAAAGTCGCCGTGCCTGAACTGTGCATAACTGACGGTCGTGGCGGCGCCGGACCGCCTGGGGGAGATGAGGCACTCGCCGACCTGGAGTTGCCTGATCCCCCGGTACAGTGTCAGGGGCCCGGTGACAAAGCCGGCGGCCAGGAACTCGGCAGACGACTCCTGGCTCAGGGGCGGGGAGAGGCGTTCCACAAGGAGGTGGGGGTCGTCGGCGACGGTCAGCCCTTCTCCTGTGCCGGCAGAGAAGAGGGGGATGCTCCGCAGGCGGTCGACGGCGGCGGCGAGGGTGTCGGGCGTCTCGACGACGAAGGCGTACTCGCCGTTCAGGGACTCGAGGAGGGTCCTGATCCTGTCAGGATCGTCCCAGGGCGCGGAGAGGAGGAGGGTGGCGGTCTCCCTGCCGTCAAGGAGGGTGCCGCCGGCAAAGACAGTCCCTTTGTACCAGCAGCGGCTCTCTCCAGTTCCATGGAATTCCCAGGGGAAGAAGGGGTTGTTCAGGCAGACATCTCCGGTCATGCTCCTGTCCTGCCAGGGGGCGCGGCGATCTCTCCTGACCCCACAGCGGTATATATAGGCACCGGGGGGGATCCCCTGATCGCAACCCTCATCCCCATCCCCGCCTACACCCGCCGTCCATGGAGACGATCATCCTTGCAGGTGGTTCAGGCACCAGGCTCTTTCCCCTGAGCCGGACCTGCTACCCGAAACAGTTCATCCCCCTCTTCGAGAAGGAATCCCTCTTCCAGAAGGCGGTGAAGCGGGCCCTCCTCTTCTCCAGGCCCGAGGAGATCTCTGTCATCACCAACGAGGCCCACCGCTTCCTGGTGGCGGACCAGCTCGCCGCGGTCGGTGCCGATTGCCATGTCCTTGTCGAGCCCAGCGGGAAAAATACCCTGCCCGCGATCGTCTACGGCATGACCGAGATCCTGAAGGAGGGGGAGGACGCGGCCGCCGCAGTCCTCCCCTCGGACCAGTTGATCCTCCCGGGAGAGGAGTACAGGAAGGCCTTCCATGCGGCCGAGGCGCTCGCGAAGGACCATCTCGTCACCTTCGGGATCGCACCGACCTCGCCCCACACGGGCTATGGATATATCCGCCCTGGCCGGACCCTCGCCGGGGGCTATGTGGTCGACGCCTTCGTCGAGAAGCCCGACCTGGAGACGGCGAAAACATATGTCCGCGACGGCTATCTCTGGAACTCAGGGATGTTCGTCTTCCCTGCCGCCCTCTTCATGGACGAGTGCCGGCGCCTGGCGCCGGCCGTGGCAGAGGCCTTCACCCGCCCCCCCGCGGAGGCCTATGCCTGCACCCCGAAGATCTCGGTCGATTTCGGGCTCATGGAGAAGACGGACCGGGCGGCGGTCGTGCCCCTGGCCGCAGCCTGGAGCGACGTCGGGAGCTTCGACGCCCTGTACCAGGTGAGCGACAAGGACACGGACGGCAACGCGGTGAAGGGAGAGTACCTGGGCATCCACAGCGGGAACAACCTGGTCATCTCCGACCGCCTGGTGGCGACGATCGGCCTCTCCGACCTTGCGATCGTCGACACGGCCGACGCCCTCCTGATCTGCCCGAAGACCGAGTCCCAGCATGTCGGCGAGATCACGACCCTCCTGAAGGAGAGGGGCGACGGGCGCTGCGACCTCCACACCACGGTGCACCGCCCCTGGGGCCGGTATGCCGTCCTCCTGCAGGACGACTCCTTCCAGATCAAGCGCCTCACCGTCCTGCCGGGCCGCCGCATCTCGGCCCAGCTCCACCACCACAGGAGCGAGCACTGGGTCGTCGTCCGCGGCATGGCCGAGGTCTCCAATGACGGCCGCACCTTCTTTGTCCGCCCGGGAGAGAGCACATTCGTCCCGGCCGGGGTGAAGCACCGCCTGGGAAACCCGGGGCTGATCCCCCTGGAGGTGATCGAGGTGCAGAACGGCGACTACATCTCAGAGGACGACATCGTCCGCTTCGACGACGACTTCAGGAGGGAGTGACGGGGCGGCCCCGCACCCTTCCCCTTCGCTGGGCGAGGGCTTGCCCCTGGCGTGCGATAATAGAGAAGGCAGGGGAACCGAGGTGTGAGGGCTCTCAAGGCCACAGGATCCGGGCTTTCAGTTCCTCCTGGCCAGCCGCCCCTTCACCCGCCACTTCAGTTCATGGCAGAGAGAGGGGAGGTGGTACAGGAGGTTTGTCGAGTAGTTGCAGCTGCAGCCAGGACACTGTTTCAGGAACATCTCCTTGAGCCTCTGCCTGTACGCATCCGAGGAGACGATCTCGGGCAGGGGCGTCTCCCTCACCGTGCCCATCGGGGGCAGGGCCCAGCACCCCGAGTAGACCTCGCCGTGCGGGCCGACGTACACTTTCTCGTACCCGAGGTGGCAGGGTATGTCCTCCCTCCTGGGGTTCTGGAAATATGCTTTCATATATTCGAGAGAGGAGTAACTCTTGCTGATCAGGCCCGGGTGCGTGGACTTGATCCGATGGAGTTCGGCGACCAGGTCGTCGAGCCTGTCCCTCTCGTCCTCCGGGATCCAGAGTTCTGCCGTGTCGACGTCCCTGAAGAAATAGAGCGAGGTGTTGAGGAGGTTGAAGCCGCAGGTGATGCTGAGTTCTCTGGCCAGGTTGACCATATTAAGAATCTCCGGGAAGGTCGGTTTCATCACGGTCGTCCCGATGGTGATAGCAAGGGCCGGGTACCTGGAGTCACGAAGCCCGATCAAGGTTCTGAGGGCGCCAGTGCTCCGTTCAAACCCGCCCTTCACTCCCCTGACGGTGTCGTGGACCGCGGCCGTGCCGTCGATGGAAATGGAAAAACCGTCGAGGCCGCTCTCGATGAGGGAGACCGCCTTCTCTTCGGTGAGCAGAAGCCCGTTCGTGGTGATGGAGATGTCGGCAAAGCCGAGGTCTTCGGCGATCTTCACGATCTCGGGCAGGTCTTTTCGCAGGAGGGGTTCGCCCCCGGCGAACTCAATATTCCGGATCCCGAGGGCCCTCGCCTGAGCGAGGACCTCGCCCGCCTCCTCCGTGTCCATTTCCCCGACAGAGGCATGCCGCCACTGCCGGCAGGTGATGCACCGGCTGTTGCAGTTGTCGGTGATATTGAAGACGAGGGTCGTCGGGCGGCAAGGTATCCTGGAAAGAAACGACGTATTCAACTTCGAGGCTTCTGAGTAGAAGATCCGGGAAGACTCCTTCATTCCCCCCTTAATATATGATGACAGTGATGCGGCCATGGTTGACTCATCCATGCAGTCCGGAAATATATTTCTTCCCCCATGGACCCGGGGAGACACCGATGGTTGCCAGGTCCACGCCGCGGGTGAGGGCATGACAGGAGATAGTACTCGGGGGGCCGCATTTGTAGCCTGAAGTCGGGATGCCTGTTCTACCCGATCTCCTCTGCAAGACTGAGGTACGCCGCCGCCAGGATCTCCACCTCCTCCCTCTCGGGGGGGGCCGGGGCATAGGCAAGGCGGTCTGCAGTTGCAAAGAACCAGGCAAGGCCTCCCCTCTGGTCAGGGCAGGCATCCAGGGCGTCGGCGGTGAGGAGGACGCGGGCCCCTGTGCGCTCCTCGATCAGGGCGACCATCTGCCGCGAGAGGAGCCTGGCCGCCTCCTGCGCCTTTCCCTCATCCAGAGAGGCCTCCCAGGGGAGTGCGGCAGGTGTCTCCTCCTCCGTTACTGGAGGGGCGGCCTCTGCCGGCGCCTCCTCCGCGAGAGGAGGGGGTGCCGGTCTCCACCGCCGGTGCAGGTAGCCGGCACCGAGGGCAACGCCACCGAAAAGGAGGCAGGCAAGGAGGAGGGGCAGCATGGAACTCCCTTCAGGGCCGGGGGGTGTGGCCACCGGGTTGTCAGTCGTCGGGGCGGCCGCAGTCGGGATCGCGGTTGTCTGTGTCACTGTCTCTGTGGTCCCCGGGACCCCGGGCGTCTGTACCGGGGTCTCCGCGACCGTCGGGACGGTCGCTGCCGCTTTCGGCGTCACAGTCGAGATGCCGATCACCTGGCGGGAGGAGGAGGCGACGCCCGCGGTGCCGTCGGCGGTGAGGGCGACATGGCCGACGCAGCCAGCGAGGGTGTACGTACCGAGCAGATTGCCGTCGCCGTCGAAGAGGTAGGCCCCTTTGTCCATGGACCCGGCAAGGACGCGGGAGCCGTTCTTCGAGACGGCGACGTCGCGTATCCAGCCTTCGGCGGTGAAGGTCCAGAGTATCTCTCCCTCCCTGTCAAAGCAGGCGAGGGTGTTGTCCTGTGCGCCGGAGAGGACGCGGGAGCCGTCCTCAGAGACGGCGAGGGCGGTGACAGGGCGGCGTGAGGGGTGCGTCCAGAGAAGGGCGCCCGTGCGGTTCAGGAGGCGGACGCCGGCATCGGAGGCAACCGCGACCTCGTCCCCTGTACCGGAGACGGCGACGGCGGTGCCCCCTTCCAGCATGCCCTCGTGTGTCCAGAGTCTTCTCCCTGTGCCCGTATAATAAAAGAGGCCGCGGCTGGAGACGACCGCGGCGTACGTGCCCTTCCCCGAGAGGGCGATGGCGCGGACCCGGGACTGGAACTCGTCCTCCTCGTCCTCGGGATCGCCCCTGGTGTCAACCGTGGCCCTGAGGGTGCCGTCGGCATCATAGAAGTGCACCTCGCCAACGAGGTCCGCGACCACGAGCCTCTTGCCGTCTGAAGAGAGGGCAAGGGCCACGCAGTCTGAAGCCAGATCCTGCTTCCAGAGCACAGAGGCGTCGCCGGCATAGAGGGCGAGATCCAGGCCGCCGGCGCCGGCGAGCGTCCGGCCGTCCGCAGACGAGGCCGTCATCTCCGCCGACCACTGCTCCCAGAGGGGGGTGCCGTTGCCGGCCAGGAAGCAGAGTCTCTCCCCGCCGACCAGGACGTGCGAGCCGTCGGGGGTGAGGGTGAGGCAGGCGATCTCCGAGGGTGCGGAGTATGTCCAGATAGGATCCCCTGCCAGGGCGCCGGCAGGCAGGACGGCAAGGAGGAGGCAGAGGACGATTATCGCACACCGCATATCTCCAGAGTATTTCCAGAGTGATGCCATAAACATTTTGATGTGAGGATAGGGTTTTCTCGGGAGGCCGCGGTCCGCCCTGCGAGAATACAAGATCTCCATAGTGGCACGTCAAGAACAAAAGGTCGCCAGGAGAATGTACCTGGACGATGGAGATCTCTGGCCGTGGAAAACTATTCTGTACTCTCTCACGACGAGAGCGCCGGGACGACACCCCCTCTTTCCCGCCCTCTCCTCTGCCTTCCTGGCCAGGGGTCCGGGGGCAGCGCCCCCGGCATGAGGATGTGGGAAGGCGAATATTCAGAAGGGCCACCCCAACAAAAAGATTCTCACCTGTCCTCTCACACGCCGGGGGTAGACCCCCCAACCCCCAGGTGAGGATAGGCGGGGGGCGGCGATGGCGTGTGTTCCTGCCCCCTGCTCATCGGGAGGAGCGTGATCAAGGGTTTCTCCAGGTACGCCTTTTTCGAACGCCGACGACCCTCGCCACACCACATGTCCATTCCTGATCGGGATCTGCGCCGTCCTCGATATCCCCGGGCAGCAACCCCGCCAAAAAAGGGAGATCTCCGGGATTCACCCGATTTACCGCCGCACTCCCGTCCCTTTCCCGGGCACAAACAGGGCCGGGAGAGCAGAGGGCAGTACCTCCGCTCATATCGACGGCCAGGGGGCGGGGAGTCCTGCCGGATTTCGTCCTGTTTCGTGCACGGCGTCAGGTCTGCCCGGATCCCCGGATCTTCCCGTCATGGCCCGGGATCAGGGGTGCGAGTCTCCGATCCGGGGCCGATACGGGCGTATTCTGGATCGGGGGGACAGAACCCTGCGCAGGACAGGACACCCCGGGACCGTCAGGGACGGCATCTCCACACTGCGATCGAGAATGTCTTCGATATCTGTGCGATGCTTGAACTCCCGGCACCATTTCCAAGAGGTTTGTGCACCATGAGCGCCAGGATCTGTCTCCGGCGTCAGGAGGAGACACCATGGAGGCCCACCTCCTCCAGGACCACCCGCGGTTAAGGCAGAGATATATTACCCCGGGTCATAGGGAGTCATGCCTGTGACATCCCGGGAGTCCTGGCAGGAGAACAACCAATGACAGATTTCACCCTGTCCACCACGAACAAGACATCGGTGCGGAAACTCGCCGCCCCGATCGCCGATGCC